>CAUZTE010000077.1:0-6573 GCA_963582565.1 Dehalococcoidia bacterium
GACGAGAAGATGGATACCAATATCCTACGACTCGCCATCGTCGGTCGGCCAAACGTAGGGAAATCCAGCCTGCTGAACAACATCACTGGCGAGGAGCGGTCAATCGTCGACCACGTACCCGGCACCACCCGGGATTCCATAGACAGTTGGGTCAGCTACGAAGGCAATCCTCTGATGCTCATTGATACAGCCGGCATCAGGAAGCGCGGCCATATTGAACCCGGCCCGGAGAAGTTCAGTGCCCTCCGTTCCATTCAGGCCATTGAGCGCTGCAATGTAGCCATCCTGGTGATAGATGCTGAAGAGATAGCCACCGCTCAGGACATCCACGTAGCTGGGTACGTCCTGGAGTCCTATCACTCCATGGTCGTAGCCATCAATAAGTGGGACCTGAAGGGCGAATTTGGCCTGAACGCCGACGAAGTGGTCAAGGATGTCCGTAAGCGGCTCCACTGGGCGCCGTACGTGCCTATCCACTTCATCTCAGCCCTCACGGGAGAAGGCATCCCTGCTCTTCTGAAGACGGCTCAGGAACTCTACAAGGAGCAGGCCACCCTGGTGAAGGACACTGAACTGAACATCGCTCTTATGGAGGCACTGGCCAAGCATCCGCCACCCTCGAAGGGGCGAAGGCATCTGCGTCTCCTGCGAGGCGAGCAGAAGCATATACACCCTCTGACATTCACCATATATGTGAACAACCCGGAGATGGTCCACTTCTCTTATCAGAGATACCTGATGAACACCATCAGGACCACCTTCCATATCCGACGTGTCCCAGTGAGGCTGGAGTTCCGCAAGGGATTGAGGAAGGCCGGCAAATGACCGCGCTCGTCCTGTTCTTGCTCCTTATCCCTGGAGCGTACCTGGTTGGAGCCGTTCCCTGGGGCCTGCTGATCGGCAAATGGATCGGCGGCGTAGACGTCAGGAGCACGGGAAGCGGCAATACCGGCAGCAGCAACGTCCTCCGCTCCGCAGGGGCCAAACCGGCCATTCTTGTGCTCATCCTGGACATCGCCAAAGGCACGGTCTCCGTCCTGGTCGCACGTGCCCTCGCAGACGCTACAGACCTCACCTCTTTGCAGACGTCCTACCTGGAAGTGAGCGCGGCCACCGCAGCTCTGGTAGGCCACAACTGGCCTATCTACCTGAAGTTCAAAGGCGGCAAAGGTGTTGCCACGGGATTGGGCGGAGCGCTCGCCCTCTTCCCCATCGGCGGCGTGGTAGCCCTCATCGTCGCAGTGTCCCTCATGAAGATTACCCGGTACATCTCCCTGGGAAGCATCATCGGCGTCCCCCTAGGCGGACTTTCCCTGGTACTCTTTGGGTTCCTTGGCGAGTTTTCAGCGGTCTATGGGATTTACGGGGCCGCTGCCTCTATAATCATCGTCGGGCGGCACCGTGCTAACATCGTCAGGCTCCTGGCAGGGACGGAAGCGCGGCTGGGGCAACCTGCAGCCAAAACCTAAACAGAGGCGTAGCAATGACCCGTGTGGGCGTTGTAGGGACTACCAGTTGGGGCACCACTCTTGGAATCTTGCTGGCTCGACAGGGCCATCAGGTTACCCTCTGGGCGCGCTCTGACCAAGAGGCCCGGGAGCTGACCCAAGCTCGGGAGAACAAACGCCTGCTTCCCGATGTGTTATTCCCGCCGACTCTAACCGCCACATCCGATGCACAAGTCGCCTTTAGCGACGTTGAACTCATCATCCTCTGTACGCCATCACAGCGCCTTCGAGAGAACCTTCCCGTACTCAGACCTCACTTACAGGCTTCAACCGTGCTTCTGAGCGCAATCAAGGGCCTGGAGAAGGGTTCCGGCAAGCGAATGACCCAGGTTATCCGAGAGGAACTCCCTGACGTCAATGAAGGGCAGCTATGCGTCCTTTCCGGCCCGAACCTCTCCAAGGAGGTCGTTGAGGCCAAGCCATCGTCCACAGTGGTAGCTGGCCACGACCCCAAGACCGCTGAATGGATGCAGGAGCTCTACAACTCTCAGACGTTCCGCGTGTATACGAACGACGATGTCATTGGCGTGGAGCTTGGTGGTGCGTTGAAGAACGCCATAGCCATAGGTGTCGGCATCAGCGATGGTCTGGGTCATGGAGCGAACGGCAAAGCAGCCTTCGTGACCAGGGGGCTGGCAGAGATCACCCGACTCAGCGTGGCTTGTGGCGCAAAGCCTCTCACCATGTCCGGGTTGGCCGGTCTCGGCGATATGATCGCCACGTGCTTCAGTAACCTCAGTCGCAATCGCTACGTGGGAGAGCAGATAGGCCTTGGGCATCCGCTATCGGAGGTTCTTGGTGGAATGGTGCACGTGGCTGAGGGCGTCAGTACCACAGAGGCGGCATTGCAGTTGGCGAAGCAACACGGAGTGGAGATGCCGATTACAGAGCTGACCTCACGTATCCTGTTTGAGGGGTTGGACCCCAAAGAAGCTACAGCATCGTTGTTGAGTAGGGCACCCGCTCAGGAATGGCCCACAGACCTGCTGCGTTAGCCTACCGCTGATACACCAACGCCAGCCAATCCTCACTGTGCTGGATCTCCACCTCGGTCAAGCCTGCTGCTGCAAATGCTTCCTTCACCTCGTCGCCACGATCTTCTAGTACCCCGGACGCTATCAGTATGCCTCCAGGCTTCAACGCCGCAGCGATGTCCTTTGAAAGCTCAATGAGCACCTTGGCGGAGATGTTGGCCACCATCATGTCCATGTCCACGCCCAGAGGCTGTGGTATGGAACCTCGGATGATCTTCACCTTCTTGGAGAGCCCTGCATCTTTGAGGTTGCGTCGAGATGAACGGATGGAGTCCGCTTCAGTGTCGACAGCCAGTACCCAGGATGCCCCCAGAAGCAACGCAGCCTGCGCAAGAAGCCCGGAGCCGGTACCAAGGTCCAGGACTCTCATCCCGTCCTGTACACGCTTCTCAATCTGCTCAAGCACCATATGCGTTGTAGGGTGGTGTCCCGTCCCAAAGGCCAAGCCTGGGTCCAGCGTCAACACAATCTGGTCGCCATCAGGCTCGTACTCCTGCCATGAAGGTCGCACTACCAACCGTTTGCCTATGTGCAGGAGGTGGAAATGTGCTTTCCATGCCTCCTCCCACTCCTGAGGTGCTACGGTACGGACTTCCAGAGGGGTAAGGGGCATGATCAACCCCATCAGGTGAACACCGGCCTCTATGCGTGCCCTACGGTCGGCTGCTTGGCGGTTCTTGGGCAGATACGTCCGCACGATGACCGGTGCCTCTGCATCCGCCACTTCACCCTCATCCGGGTTGTACCCCCCAGCCTCTTCCACGGCCACACGCTGCTTGCCATAGGTCTGAAACAATTTCACCAGGGGCTCAACAAGTTCCGGAGGGGACTGGACGGTCAGTTCAAGGTAATCCACAAAGGCCTCCTATGATCTATTCATTTGAAACACGCATGGGTAGTCAATTGAATGGGATGGGTGCGACAGCCATGTACTGGAGATAAGATAGTACCGAGATTGCGTGCCCTACGGTGCCCTAACTGTTTTCACCGTCCAGGACATCCTTGAGTTTCCGAACCCAGGACTTCCCGTTGCTGGGAGAATGTGCCTCTTCGTCCGCTTCCAGAGAATCGGCCAACTCATCGAAAAGCTCACGGGTGCGTGAGCCCATCTTCTTTGGTGTGATTATCGTAACTACGGCTACCAGATCGCCGTTCCTGCCGTTGTTCAGGTTCGGTACCCCTTTACCCTTCTTCCGGAGAATCGCGCCGGACTGCACGCCCGCTGGCACATCAAACTCCTCCGTTTCGCCATCCAGCATCGGCACCTCGATGGTAGTTCCCAGTGCCGCATTAGCTACATTCAAAGGAAGGTCAAATATAAGATGTTCCTTCTCTCGACGGAACAACGGATGGGATTTCACCGATAGGGTGACGTACATGTCCCCGGGTCGACCGCTGCTTGAACCTGCGTCGCCTTCCCCGGACAACCTGACGCGCATGCCGTCCTCAACACCGCCCGGCACGTTGACCATGACGTTGCGAGACTTGCGCTCACGTCCGGAGGCTTTGCATGTTGGGCAGGGGGTTTTCACCGTTTGGCCGCGACCCTTGCATACGTTGCAGGCCACCACCTGAACAAACTGGCCAAAGATGCTGTTCTGCGCTCTACGTACCTTCCCGGCGCCGTTGCAGTTGCCGCACCGTTCAGTAGAGGTACCTGGAGCAGCCAACTCGCCTTTACACGTAGCACACGTCTCGTGCCTGGTGACCTGGATTTCTTTCTCTACGCCGAATGCAGCCTCTTGAAAGGTGATCGTCGTGGCGTATTGAAGGTCGTTACCGCGCGAGGCATCGTTCTGACCGCCGTCGCCGAACCCGCCAAAGAACGCATCGAATATATCGCCGACACCACCCTGGAAGTCGAAGCCATCAAACCCTCGTCCGGGGAACCCACTGTTCGGGTCTATGTCCACTCGACCATACTGGTCATACATCTGCCGCTTTTGTGGGTCGATGAGCACCTGATAGGCCTCATTGATCTCTTTAAATCGATCTTCAGCTTCAGGGGCGCGATTGCGATCCGGGTGCCATTCCATAGCAAGTCCGCGAAAAGCCTTGCGGACCTGTTCCTCTGATGCATCTTTGGGTATCCCCAAGAGCTCATAGTAGTTTTTGTTGTCTGCCATTAGCTAAACATCAATTCCAATACCGTAGATAGTTCAATTGTATACTATGGTAGCTAGTACGAATGAGGAGGGCTTTGAGTCTTACGCGTCAGGCTTAGCTTCAGAATCAGCCGGGGCTTCATCTTCGCTCTGAGCGGCAGGAGTCTCCTCCGTAGCAGGTACACCCTTCCCAACAGTCACCAAAGCGGGCCGTATAAGGCGGCTACTCATGGTATACCCCTTCTGAACCACTTCAACGATGTTTCCTGCCTCCCCATCCACTTCAGACAGGGCTTGGTGCAGGATGGGGTCGAAGGCTTTCCCAGCTTCGGCATTGATGTCCTCCAGGCCTCGCGCATTGAGAATGGCCTCCAGCTTTTTGAAGACCAGCCAGACACCCTCAATCCACGTGAATGAACGGAGGTTCTCAGGGATGGTGGCAAAAGCCCGATCAAAATCGTCGAGGACGGAAAGCGTATCGGCAGTCAGACCTTCGGTAGTAGTCTGAATTAACTCAAGCTGCTCGCGCTCCACATGCTTGCGGTAGTTCGACATATCGGCCTGTGAACGCTGCCAGTTTGCCGTGAGGCGCTCAACACGCTCCTCAAGTTCCTTCACCTTTGTCTCAGGATCAGAAGCTTCCTGGCTATCGTTAGGGGCCGCCGGTTCTTCCCGTGCGGCCCCATTTGCATCTTCTTGTGTATCCATAAACTCCCTAGCCTTCTACGATGGGCCTAAACCCACTTCTTCTAACATCTGGCTCATCAGTGATGAGAAATAATTAACGCCGGCAATAGCCTTCTCATAGTGCATCCGCATAGGCCCAACGATACTGATCGTCCCAAAGACCTGGTTTCGCACGCCATACTGAGTGATGACCAGACTCATTGGCTTTAGAGCGTCTTCCCGGTTCTCCCCGCCAATCACCACCCGCATTCCACCCACTCCAGGGCTTTCCGTAAGAATAGCTTCAGCGAGTCTACGGCTCTCCAGAACCTCTATGAGGTCGTGAACCTGGGCAGAACCCTTGAACTCCGGCTGATCAACCAGGTGTCGAAGCCCCTCGATGATGTATTCAGCAAAGCTCGCCTCGTCCTCCTCCTGCAAGATGCGCAGTGCTACGTCCAGCACATCCTTTTCCAGGGGAGTGGTCTCAATGCTCCGCTCCAACACCTCGTGGTAGGACAGCCCCTTCACGTGGTTGTTCAGCTTGCCTGAGACATAGCTGATGTTCTCCTCCGTTACGGGTTCAGTCAAAGGAACCAATTCCTTGCGAAGGCGCGCCTCTTGTAGAACCACTACCTGCATCACCAGGAACTGGTCCAAATACACCAACTGAAGGTTGCGTATGCGAGTCTGGATGGTTCTTGGCATGGAGACCAGTGCCATGTTATTGGCAACCTCTGCCAGCATTCGCGCAGACAGCTTGGTCCAGACGTCAACATCTTTGCCAACCGATGTTAACTGTTCTCGCATGGAGCGCTTGGCTTCCAAAGGTAGTTCCGGGGTGGTAGCAAGGGCCTCAACGTAGTAGCGGTAGCCTTTGTCAGTGGGTACGCCTCCGGCCGAGAGGTGCGGGCGGCTTATGTACCCTTCTTCTTCTAGGGCAGCCATCTCATGACGTACCGTAGCTGCGCTGACATCAAGACCATGTTGGCGTGTCACCACTTCTGAAGGCACCGGTACAGCCGAAGCAATGTAGCCATCAAGAATGGTTTTGAGGATAGTCTCTCGCCTTGGAGGCAGATACGCTTTAGTAGTCATTTAGCACTCACCTAGGCAGACTGCTCAATTAATCCAACAGTAGCATTCACGGAAAGAGGCTGTCAAGGTAAATTCAGGTCATGTAAGACCAGTCTTGTTCAATAAATGAAACGCCCCCATCTTTGTTCAAAAACGGAGGCGTTTCTTCTATTTCACATTAAT
>CAUZTE010000078.1:0-6556 GCA_963582565.1 Dehalococcoidia bacterium
TGTAGTGAACGGCATCGGTGCCGGGGGTATCGCTTGCGGCAAGATTCTCATGTCGGCGGGCGTGACCAACCTCATTGGTTGCGATCGCCAGGGCATCATCCATCGCGGTGCGGATTTCAAAGGCAACACGGCCCAGGAGGCTTTTGCCGAGATTTCCAACCCCGATAACATCGAGGGTGACCTCGGTATCGCGTTGGGCGATGCAGACGTGTTCCTGGGCCTCTCAGGGCCAAATGTGTTGACGCCGAAGATGGTTTCTACCATGAAATCAGACCCCATCGTGTTCGCTATGGCCAACCCGGACCCGGAGATATGGCCTGAAGAGGTTGAGGGCATGGTGCGGGTCATGGCCACCGGTCGCTCCGATTACCCCAACCAGATAAACAACGCCCTCTGCTTCCCCGGCATGTTCCGAGGCGCCTTGGACGTCCGTGCTCGCGAGATTAACGAAGAGATGAAGCTGGCCGCTGCCTACGCCATAGCATCAGGGGTGCCCAAAAGCGACCTGAACGAGGACTTCATCGTCCCCAGCATCTTTGACCTGGGTGTCGTACGCAAAGTGGCCCGAGAGGTCGCCAGCGCGGCACACAAAACCGGCGTGGCTCGCAGGACTCGGAAGCGCCTTGGGCCCTTCTCCCTAGCCAAGGGGCGGTAGCGTCCCTTTCAGGTAGAACAATAAAGAAAGAGCCCGCTGTTTCCAGCGGGCTCTTTCTTTATTTCAGCAATCTACGTTCGTCCTGAGCCTGTCGGAGGTCTCAAAGAGGCTAAGGCCCCTACCAGCCGACGGCTGAGCCAGACTTCCTTGGCTCCGATGCGCCGATGAGCATCCCCGTCTCTGGGTTCCGCTCGATGATCTGAGCGCCACCCATGGTGACCCGTGAGTAGCCCTCTTTGATGCCAACGGTGTGGCCCTTGTCCTCCAGGCCTTTGACGATCTTCGGGTCGATCTCCTCTTCCAGGGTGACTCCGCCTTCCATGTCGACGCTGAACCGCAGCGCGTCGATGGCCTGCTGCGGCCCCATATCGAAGTCCACCATGTTGGAGATGACCTGCATGTGGCCCTGGGCCTGCATGAAGCCGCCCATAACGCCAAAGCTCAACCAAAGCTCGTCATTCTTGGTCGCCATCGCCGGGATGATTGTGTGGAACGGACGCTTGTTGGGTGCCAATGCGTTTGGGTGATCGGGGTTCAGCGAGAACAATGCTGCCCGGTTCTGGAGGGCGATACCCGTGCCGGGAACCACCAGGCCAGAGCCGAAGCCAGCGAACAAGCTGTTGATGAAGGAGCAGCCGTTGCCCTCCTCGTCCACAGCGGAGAGATACACAGTGTCATGGATAGCTGGGATCTTCCCAAAGTCCGCCGCAGCCATTGCGCGATCCTTGTTGATGAGGCCACGTCGGTCTGCGGCGTACGACTTGGACAGCAGCTCATCGATGGGCACGTAGTTTGTCCGTGGGTCTCCGATGTATTGCATGCCATCGGCGAAAGCCAGGCGCATCGCTTCGATCTCGTGATGATAGGCCTCAACCGATTGAGAACCCATGCCCTTGATGTCCATACCCTCGACGATGTTCATTGCAATCAACGCAATGAGACCCTGTCCGTTGGGTGGGCACTCCCAGCACGTGACGCCGTGGTAGTCCGTGGAGATGGGCTGATCCCAATCGGGTGCATCGTTCGCCAGGTCTTGGGTGGTCATCCAACCGCCAAGTTCCTGGATGTATGCCGCAATCTTCTCTGCAACCGGTCCCTTGTAGAAGGCGTCCGGGCCACCTTCCGCGATGCCTCGCAGTACCTTTGCCAGGTTGGGCATGAAGAACACATCGCCCTCGTTGGGTGCACGGCCGTCAATCAGCAACTCGTTGCCGGACGGGTGCAGCTGCAGCTTTTCAACGTCGCGCTGCCACTGGTACGCCACGATGTCAGATACGGGGAATCCCTCCTCGGCGTACTGGATGGCGGGCTTCAGCACCTCTGAAAGCGGCATGGTGCCGTACTCTTTCAGGATTGTGTCCCAGCCGTTCACGGTGCCCGGTACGGACACAGCGAAGGCGCTTGTGTTCGGGATGCCGGTGTGGCCAGCTTTGATAACGTCCTCAATTGCTGCTGCCGAGGGTGCGCGACCGCTGGCATTCAGTGCGACGACGCGCTTTTCCTTGGCGATCCAGATGAGTGAGAAGAGGTCACCACCCACGCCCGTGGACATGGGTTCGACCACGTTCAAGGCAGCTGCCGTAGCTACTGCTGCGTCGATGGCGTTGCCGCCGTTCATCATCATGCGGAGTCCTGCCATGGATGCCAGCGGTTGGCTGGTGGCCACCATGCCGTGCTTGGCGTGGATAGCGGATCGTCTTGAATTGAAGTACATATTCCCCCCTTTATGTAGCACACTGAGTCATTAAATTACTTGTTTCGCGAGAACGGACGCATGATACCGCAAGACGCGTCAGCGAGCAAAAGCGGCTAGCCGCTAGGCGCTCTTTTGTGCCAACAGCTTGGTGCAAGCGTACACCGTGGTGGTGTAGGGCATGGGGATGTTCAGCATCGACCCGAGTTCTAGCACAGAGCCTACAAGGCCCTCGATCTCAATGGGCTTGGCAGCTTCAACGTCCTGGAGCATCGACGTTTTGTGGTCGCCGACTTTTTCAGCACCCGTCAATCGCTGGTCGATAGAGATGGGTATCTCTATGTTCAGGACTGTGGCTGCAGCGTAAGCCTCTTCCATCATGCACCGGGCTACGGCGCGAGCGTCCGGGTCTGCAGCAATCTCCCCCATGCTTGCCTTGGTGAGGGCGCTGACGGGGTTGAACGCCAGGTTACCCAGCAGCTTCACCCAAATCTCCTGCCGGATGTTGGAGCGAACGGGCGCTCGAAGTCCAGCGTTGCCAATTGCTGCAGAGAGAGCTTTGACTCGATCCGACGACGTGCCGTCCAGCTCGCCGATGGAGAAGCGGTTCCCCTCCTCGTGCTGGATGACGCCTGGTTCCACGATGGTTGCTGCGGGATACACCACGCAGCCGATGATGCGCTCAGTGGCGATGTGTTTAGTGATGACCCCGCCCGGGTCAACGCTCTCCAGTTGTGTGCCTTCCCACGTGCCGCCATGACCCTGGAAGTACCACCAGGGAATGCCGTTTTGGGCAGGTAGGACGATGGTGTTCGGGCCGAGCATTGGTTCCAGCAGCGGCGCAATGGCTGTCAGGCCGTGGGCTTTGACTGCCAGGACAATGACATCTACCTCGCCAACTTCCGCCGGGTCGTCCGTGGCAAGCAGCTTGGCAGTAAAATCGCCTTCATCGCACCTGATCTGGACGCCGTTCTCACGCATCGCCTTCAGGTGCGGGCCTCGTGCTATGAGTGCAACGTCTTCGCCCGCCACTGAGAGCTTGGCTCCCAGGTACGCGCCGATGGCCCCTGCGCCGTAAATTGCAAACCGCATTGTTCCTTATACTCCGATGATGGTTAACAAATATTAGTGTCACTCCATGTCATTCTGAGGAGCTAAAGCGACGAAGAATCTGGATTTTCGCTTCGCTCAGAATGACAACACAAAACAAGCATCTTGGCCGCAAACCCTCAAGCAGCCTGGATCCAGGGCGAGCCCTGGTTACTTCGAGAAGGACTCCGTTAGGAACCTGCGCGATATCTTGCCTGTCGGGCCACGCGGGATCTCTTCCATCACATGGATCGTCCGCGGAACCTTGAAGTCGGCCAGCTTCTCTTTGCAGAACGCGATCAGCGCGTCAGTAGTGACCTCGCCAGTGAGCACCACAGCAGCCGCTGCCTCCTCGCCGTGAATCCTGTGGGCTACCCCGAAGGCAACAGCCTCACCGACAGCCGGGTGATCCATCAACACCTCGTCGATCTCCCTGGGCGATATCTTCTCGCCGCTGCGGTTAATCATCTCCTTCAATCGACCCGTCAGAGCAAGGAAGCCGTTCTCGTCCATGACACCCTCATCGCCGGTGCGGAACCAGCCGTTGGTGAAGGAAGAAGCGTTGGCCTCGGGGTTGTTCTCATAGCCGGTGATGACATTGTCGCCCTTGATGACCACCTCACCGCGTTCGCCAACGACAAGCAACGTGCCCTCTTCATCCATGATGGCCACTTCAACGCCTGTGCCTGGCCCCACAGCGCCGGGAAGCCTGTTGCCAGGAGGTAGCGGGTTGGACGACATCTGGTGCGCGGCCTCCGTCATGCCGTACGCCTCGACGACAGGTACGCCGAACTGTGACTCAAGCTCGTCCATCACGATGGGCGGCAACGATGCGCTGCAGGAGCGTATGAACCGCAGTGACTCAGGGACGTCGGGCTTGCCGCTGCGTGCTCGAGTAAGCAGTGCCTGGTGCATAGACGGCACGGCGGAATACCAGGTCACGCCGTGATCCTTCACCACAGGCCAGAAGTTCATGGGATTGAAGCGAGGCGGTACCACTACTGTGCCGCCCGAATAGAATGTGGAAAGGGTGGATGCGACGAGGCCATGCACGTGGAACAGCGGCATGATGCATAGCGACACGTCGTTCTCAGTCAAGCTATACGTAGCAGCCACGTTTTTCAGTGATGTTGTCAGGTTCTTATGCGTCAGGGGTACGCGCTTCGGTCGAGATGTCGTACCGCTGGTGTGAAGCACCAACGCGACATCGTCTGCACCAAGGTCAGGGTCTGTGGAAGGCGTGGCGCCGGATGGGCCGGTGAAGTTGATCTCGCCGGCATCGTCCATGGCCACCACGATGTGTATCGAGCCCTTTGGAGTAGCGTCTACAGCCTCCTGGCCAGCGTCCGGGCCGGTAATGACGGCCTTGGCGTTGGTATCGTCCAGATAGAACTCGAACTCGTCAGGCTTGTAAGCCGCGTTCAGCGGAGCCGCGGTAGCAACACCTGTGACGGCCAGGAACGAGGCGATGACCTCAAGGCCGTTGGGCAGCACGATGGCAACCCTGTCCTCTCTCCGTATGCCGAAGCTCTTCAGCTGGCCCATCAGGCGAGCTACCTGCTTGCGCAGGCTATCGTAGGTGATGGTAGGGCCGTCCGGTGATACAAGGGCCGGATGGTCAGCCGCACCGTTCTCCAGCACTTCTACCAGGGTTCTCGCTTCGGTACTACTCGCCATGTCGTGTCCCCTCTCGTGATTCAATCAAATTAGGTCTACAGCGCGTCAGGCGCGTCAGAAATGTCCTCTAGTTCGCCTCTTGTATACGAGCCCAGGCTTCGAAAGTCAAACTCCGTGTAGTTCTTGATCCACTGCATGGTGACTTTCGTGGCCCTGCGATAATAGTCGATGGCCTCTGCAGAAGCGTTAACACCCAACTGTTTGACGATGTCCTCTTCCTCTGACAGGAGCACCCGCTTCACCAGCGGAACATCGTGCACCTCTCCGGAAACCTCGTCTTTTGCCGAGTGGATGATCCGCTGAGCTGTCTGGGCCACGGAGATACGTGCTGTTGCCAGGTCTTCCATGAGCGCAGGGTGTAGGCCCGGCTTACCCGCCAGGCTATCGATACCCTTTGCGCCCCGACCGTGCAGCCAACCCTCGACGTATTCGATGAGGGTGCGCAGGTTCCGCCGGGTGCCTTCAAGGGTGATCTTCCCTTCAGGCCGCTTGATCTCAATGGGGTAGTTATCGGGCTCCATCATAGCAGCCGATGGCGTCCAACCGCTGTCCACTAGGCGCTTGAACGGCGCAGCCGCCACGTCCATGTGGAAGATGTGGGCAACCCATCCCCGGGTGAAGCCCTGTTCTGCTTCCCACTCCTTGTCAGCTCGAATGGCAGCGGCAGCGGCGACATTGACCTCTTCATCCCTGCTTGGCAGCGCTGTGGCCATGCCCCCGATTGCTACGGCGCCGTGCTTGAGGCACACAGCCACCAGTCGTCGGAAGATATTAGACATGAAATCAGTCGTCTTGATGTCCACGCCAAAACGGTCGGGCCAGACCAGGTCCGGGTCTGCCATCACGTACTCCAAGATGCTGGCCTTCAGATCCCAGCGAGCCGCGTTCAACCCCGCCGCATACGGCCCAAGGGCGTGGAGTATCTCTTCCATCTCGTAGACAGCCGGTAGCGACTCCACAAGCGGGATCGCCCTGATGGTGGCGTCACGGAGGTGGGGCAGTCTGGCCTGGCTCTCTGCGAAGAAATCTCGCCAAAACGCGGCCTCTGCGGAGGATTCCATCTTGGGCAGATAGAAGTAGATGCCCTGCCCGGCTGCCGCCTGAGCTCGCCCAGCATGGAACAGCGTCAGCGCGGTCCCCAAGATGGCGGCAGAGACGGGGGCGCCTTTCAGCGTGGCGTCAGGCTCATCAAGGTGAAGTCCACGCTCCCTGTGCATGAAGAAGGGCAGCGGGCCATCCTGAACAGCGTAGCCTCGACCCCGCGCTTCATCGTGGTACGTGAGTCCGCCTTCAACGGCATGGAGTCGGTTGAGGGCCGCCTGGACAGTGTCTATCAGCCGGTGTCCTGCCGAGTCCTCATCGTCGTCAAGGTCGCCTTCAGCGCGGGTGCCATCGGGACCGGGGTTGAGGGCGTTGATGAACATGTTGGTGATGGAAACGGG
>CAUZTE010000079.1:0-6535 GCA_963582565.1 Dehalococcoidia bacterium
GGCATACGCGGGTCGTCCCAGCCGGAGACGTGGCCCTCCTGCACTAGCTGCAAGAGCTTCCGCTTGCTGAGGATGGTGTAGCTGATGTTGAGTCGAGCGAACTCGATCTGCTGCGGGTGGTACAGGCCCAGCGATTCCAGAACCCAATCGTACAGCGGGCGATGGTCCTCAAACTCCATGGTGCACAACGAGTGGGTGATGCCCTCAATGGAGTCCGACTGGCCATGACCGAAGTCGTACATGGGGTAGATGCGCCATTCAGTGCCTGTGCGATGGTGTGGTGCGTCCACGATGCGGTACAACACGGGGTCTCGCATGTTGAGGTTGCCGGACGTCATATCAATCTTGGCGCGGAGCACTCGAGCACCCTCGGAGAACTCCCCGGCTCGCATTTTGCCGAACAGATCCAGGTTCTCCTCAACGGAGCGCCCACGGTAGGGACTTTCCTCGCCGGGGGATGTCAGCGTACCCCGACCAGCCCTGATCTCTTCTTGGGTGAGGTCGTCTACGTATGCCTTGCCCTGCTCTATCAAGGTCACGGCGTACTGGTACAACGTCTCGAAGTAGTCCGATGCGAAGTGGAGGTGCTCTCCCCAGTCCCAACCAAGCCAGGCGATGTCCTTCTTGATCGACTCGACGTACTCGTCGTCCTCTTTGCTGGGGTTGGTGTCATCGAAACGGAGGTGGCAGCGACCGTCAAACTCCTGCGCGACGCCGAAGTTCAGGCATATCGACTTGGCGTGTCCGATGTGCAGGTAGCCGTTCGGCTCGGGTGGGAACCGTGTAACCACACCGTGTGGCAGGATCTTTGCTGTGAGGTCGTTCGCGATCATCTCACGAATAAAATCGAGTTTCTGTTCTTCGGCTGGCGTCGTCATTTGTACCCCTGTAGTAGTTGCTACACAGATACTACCACGCCCAAGAGCGAGACCCTGCACCCACAAGGGCGAGACCCTTGACCCATATTCCTACGACATCAAAGAAGGGAAACTGCCGCCGTATGGTTCGGCAGACTCACCAAGAACGGAAATTCTTCTGCGCGAGGCGGAACAAAACCCTCAAGAGGGCCACGGAGCGGACAGAACCCGCTTAGCGGGCTAAGGAGTGGCGACGCTGTCTCTTGCTGCTTCGGCAAGGGCCGGATCTTCCGTCAGCGCAACATGCACCAGCACATTGACCGGGATACCGCTGGGACTACCGCCAATGGTGGACTCAAAGGTCAAGGTAATCAGGTTGCCATCGGCATCGCTGTTCATCTCGGGCACTGTGCCTGTCACAAAACTCCTGGCAAGCTTCTGAAGCGCCGCTTCCATCATGCCCATTGCCATGTCGTTAGTAAGCATTTGCTGTTCCCTCCACACCTTTCCATCGAGCATACATGGCACGATTCAGTACGACATGGGGGCTGACACCAAGATAGGGCAGGGTGAGACTCACTAAGCGGGCTAGTTTGGCTTCACTGCCCGGGTCGCGATGAAAAGAGGCATGTATTTGTTTAATGGACCAATATCCGACTCGGTCCATGTGTCTTCTAAGAGTCCGTTCAATGTAAATCCAGCTTGAAGTTGACCACCTATCAGGTCAGTTAGCGTGTGACTGAACTCAAGAGATTCTCCATCTTCCAGGAGCTGAGATACCTTTTCGGAGGAGAAAGTCGCAGTATCAGAGTACGGGAGATCGTACTTTACCTGAAGCAGACCGGTGCTCATGGCCTCATCATGATCGAAAATAAAGAGCGCCGGATTCATGAAGCCTGATAAGAGTGCTCCGCCAGGACGTAATACACGAAAAGATTCCGCCCATACCGGAAGAACGTTGGGGGCGAATATGTTTGAGACAGGGTGAACAATGAGGTCGAAGCTGCCATTGGCAAAATCAGAAAGGTCTGCCATGTCACCCTCTACTGTCTTGATGGCTAACGAATCCCTCTCAGCTACGGAGCGATCTTGTCCAAGTTGCTTTGGTGAGGTGTCGAGTACCGTCACGTTCGCACCTGCTGCAGCCAAGACGGGGCCTTGCTGACCACCGCCGGATGCGAGACACAGTACATCTGCGCCTGCAACCTGGGGAAACTAATCTGCCGATACGGGCTTAGAAGGTGTGAGGAATATCTCCCACTGCCCACGCCTGGCAGCTTCAATGACTTCTGCGCTTACAGGGAGAGTCCACTGGTTTCCTTTGTCTACTTGTTTGTCCCATGCAGTGCGGTTGTGTGAACGAATGTCCATTTTGTTCTCCTCTACTTGGTTCGACAGGCTCACCACGAACGGAACATTTACCGTTCACCCTGAGCTTGTTGAAGTGCATATCCCCACATCGCGAAAGTAAAACCCTCTAAGAGGGCTAAGCGTCCTCGATCTGGATGCGGAATCGCTTGTTGATTCGGCCCTTGCTCTCGTGCCCTACGATGCGGATGCGCCCGACTTCCTTGGTGCTGGCCACGTGGGTGCCCCCGTCTGCCTGGAGGTCAAGCCCGTGGATCTCCAGCACACGCACCTCCGGGATGCCCTCCGCCAGCAGGTTGATCTTGGTACGAATGAGGTCGGGGATGGCCATCGCCTCGTCGCGGGGTAGGACACGCGCCGAGATTGGATAGTCAGCGTCGATCTCCTTGTTCACCGTGGCCTCGACAGCTTCCGCGAACTCCGCCGTCAGGTTCTCAAACTCGAAGTCCATGCGAGCAGCCAGCGGGTCCATGTTACCTCCGGTGACCTGGGCGCGGTAGTCACGCCAGATGACGCCGCAGAGGATGTGGAGCGATGTGTGAGTGCGCATAAGCTTGTACCGCCTGCCCCAATCCAGCACGCCGGTGACAATATCGCCGACGCTTGGTAGGCCACCTCCAAGCTCGTGGACGATGGTGCTATCTTTCCGACTGACTTTGGGCACGACGTACTCCACATCGCCGATGCGTATGACGCCGACGTCGTTAGGCTGGCCACCGCCTCCGGGGTAGAACGCCGTCCGGTCCAGCACGATGCCCGACTCCGTCACATCTGTCACGGTGGCCTGGAACTCCTTGAGGTAGCTGTCAGCGTGGTAGAGAAGCTCGGTCATGGTGTGCACCTTTAAACGAGTTTAGATGATTCTTCCAGACACATCTTGAATTGACAAGTGTATCGCTCGGGAACATAGGACATCATAATAGCGACACCAGCGAGATTGAGAACAAGGATGGAGGGCATCATGCGCGCGGACTTGCTAATTGGGAACAAGTTTCCAGATATTGAACTACCGGATACCAGCGGGACGGTGGTCAAGCTGAGCGAGTTGATGAAGGGGCTGCCCACGGTGCTGACGTTTAACCGTGGCAAGTACTGACCGAAGGATGCTCGTCAGTTTACGAACTACGCAATGTACCTTCAGCCGGAGCTGCCTGTCAGTTACTGCAACATCGTCAGTGTGACGGTGGAGGATAGGCTTGGCAGTCACGAGATGCGGAACGCCGTTGGCGCGTTCTGGCCGTTCTTGTCTGACCCCGACCGCAAGGTGCTCAATGAATTGGAGATGGTGGACACCAGCGAGCACCGCTTCGGGCCTGTGTACATCCCGTACAACTTCGTGCTGGATGGCGATCGCACCATCTACAAGATATACAACGGCTGGTGGTTCCTGGGGAAGCCGACGGTGGAAGAGCTGCGAATGGACTTTCGCGAATTGATGTCCAAGCGGGCCGACTGGGAATACACGGCAGACTGGAAGCCGGTGAGAGAAGTGGGAATCAAACCGGAGAAGTAGCCAGGCCAACAATCGACCTATGTGCGAATGTACTTGCTGAGATTCCTGAGCAGAGGTTTAGTATCGCATAGCGGAACAGAACCCTCTACGAGGGCGCGAAGCGGAATAGAACCGGCGACGCCGGCTACGTGCGACCGTACATGTCATCGAGTCGGATGATATCGTCCTCGCCCAGGTAATCGCCTTGCTGGACCTCAATGACCTCCAGCGGGATGGAGCCGGGGTTCTCCATGCGGTGAATCATGCCTGCCGGGATGTCCGTTGCGCCGGTCTCGGCTAGCGTGACCACCTCGTCGCCGCGAGTGACCGTCGCCACGCCCTTGACCACCACCCAGCTTTCCGAGCGGTGGTAGTGACGTTGTAGCGATATGGCTGCGCCGGGGTTGACGGTGAGTCGTTTGACCTGGAACCCCGGGCCGCTATCAATGACCTCGTAGCTGCCCCAGGGGCGATGGACGTGGGGATGGCCCTCTTTTTCCTGACGCTTGTCCTCGCCCAGTTTGGCAACGATGGTTTTGACTTCCTGCACCATGTCTTTATGGGCTACCAGCACGGCGTCAGCGGTTTCAATCACCACCACATCCTCAAGTCCGATAGCGGCCAGCAGACGGTGCCGTGATACCAGCAGCGAGTTCTTCGTATCCTGAAGATACACATCGCCCTGGGTCTGGTTGCCGCTCTTATCCTGCTTCCCCATCTCCCAGACGGTTGACCAAGTGCCAACATCAGACCAGCCGACGTTCAGGGGCAGCACCGCATAGGGCGATGCCTCACCGTCCGGTGTATCCTCCGCGCGCTCCATGACCGCGTAGTCGATCGACTCGCTGGGTGATGTGGCGAATATCGTCGGGTCAGGCCACACGAACGGCTTTGCCCGACGTGCCTCCGCGATTGCTGCCTCACACACCGATGCGATGTCCGGGCGATGGCGGTCAAGCTCTCGCAGCCACACTGATGCCGACATGAGGAAAATGCCGCTGTTCCACAGGTAGTCGCCCGTGGCAAGGAAGCTCAGGGCCGTTGCAGCGTCCGGTTTCTCAACGAACTTGGATATCACCAGGGCCTCGGTTTTCTTGATGGATGGTGCCAGACTGCCAACGATTGCCATGCCTGCGGTCGTCATGCCCACCAGGTCTCTCGGGTTATCGCGTAGGGGCGAGCCTGTCTTGATGTAGCCGTAGCCGGTCTCTGGCGCAGTCGGCGTGACGCCAAAGGTGGTCAAGTAGCCGCACGCCGCCACAGACGCCGCGTCAACGACGGTGGCGCGAAAGGGGTCTGCATCACGAATAGCGTGGTCGGCGGGCATTGTAAGCAGCAAGGGTGAATCATCACCGGAGTTGGAGAGCGCTTCGTGGGCTGCCAGGGTGAGGGCGGGGGCGGTGTTGCGACCTTCGGGTTCAAGTATCACGGCTGATGGGGTGATGCCGACCGACTTCAGTTGATCGACGACCAGGAAGCGGTGGGCTTCATTGCATACGATGATCGGAGCCGAACAATCGGGGAGCCCGGCAAGCCGCAGGGCAGTGTCCTGGAGCATGGTGTGCTCGCCAATGAGAGGCAGGAACTGCTTGGGCATGTCCTGCCTCGACAGCGGCCATAAACGTGTGCCTGAACCGCCCGCCAAGATTACAGGTTGAAGGTTCATCCGTCCCCCGTAGGAATCTGTAATGTTCCTAATCCAGGGACATTATACAGCAGGACTCATTCTCAAGCGAGATTGCCTTGAGGACACCCCTTTTGATACTTAATTCCAATGCTGTGTTAAGGGATGTAAAAGGAAGCCAGACAATCTGAAGCCTTCATTGATGGTAATCGTCAGGCACCCGGGTCCAGGGCCCTGCCCTGGTCAATCAGGCCTTAGCACCACGTGAGCGCCTTCCGGTCGCTGCTCTATGTCAAGGGTCGCATCCGGCAGGGCGGCTTCTATTTCCGGGCCAATGAGGAGGACGGGGACGCCCTCGTGGTCGACGACCTTGTCAGAGACCTTGATGGCGTCGGGAACGATGTCGAACTTAGTGCCATCGAAGGTCAGTCGGAAGCTCTTACCCTCTTCAAGCTCCCGTTGTGCTAGGCCGTGTATCAAAGCCTCTGCGGCTTCCAGTGAAACGTTCAGCATTAGTGTCCTTACTCGAAAGATGAAATGGCGATAGCGCCTACTGCCACGGTGGCAATGCTATCGCAAATGAGGCTCCACGTTGCGCCCCTGTCCGTGCTCATGTGTATGGTGCCGTGGTCCGTGCCTGCGAAGACGCGGTTTGTATCACCGGGGTCCCATGCCAATGAGACCACCATGTTATCGTCAGCGCCCAGGCCTTCCAGCTTGATCCAATTGCGACCACCGTCCGTTGAGCGGACAACCTCGGCCTCCTGTCGACGTGCAGTGCTCGCGACGCCTGCGATGACCAGGTTATGGTCGTCGGGCGCTTGGATGATGGAGATGTTGTGTCGTCGTTCAAGTTCCGTACCAATATCCGTCCACGTGTCGCCGCTGTCGTCGCTACGGAAGGGGCCTCGGGCCGTGGCAGCGTAGACCGTGCTGGGCTTGGACGGACTGGCGATGACCTTATGGACATCGGTGTCCGCGCCGTGCAGGTGCTCCCATGATCTGCCACCATCGGACGAGCGTAGGATGCCGCCGACCTCTATGCCAGCGTAGATGACGTCAGGGTTTTCGGGCGAGAGGCGAAGGTCTCTGACGTGGGCGTGGCGACCCTCCCAATGGAACGACCACTCCTCCGCGCCGGGAACTTCACGGAATGCCGAGCACTCTTCCCACGTCGACCCGCCATCACTGGTG
>CAUZTE010000080.1:0-6493 GCA_963582565.1 Dehalococcoidia bacterium
TGAGACGTCACGTAAATACAAATAGTGATGATGAGAGGCGGGGAGCGTTCCCCGCCTCTCATCATCAAGAGTTCCCGTTAGCCAACATTTACTAGGATGTCATCGCCTTCTACCTTCAACTCAAAGGTAGGAGTCATTTCGGTAGGCACACCGGTGCGCTGCCCGGACTTCAGGCTGTAGAAGTGGCTATGCCCGGGGCATTCCACGCAATCGTCTTCTAGGATACCCTCGTCGAGCGCCCAACCCTCGTGGGGGCAGTAGTTATTGACGGCAAAATACTCGCCATCCAGGTTTGCAATCAAGACTTCCACGTCTCCAACCTTGGTCATGGTCATCTCGCCTGGCTTCAAGTCGGACGTTTGGGCTACTTTTACAAAGTTCTCGGCCATTGGAGGCACCTCCGTTGATGCTAGCGAGGACAGGAGCGTCTCCGCTGCGCGTTCTACGATACCAATCGTCGTAGTTGTTGTCTATTGGGCCACTTTACCCAATGGGATAGTATTAAAGGTACCTAACGTACACGAGGAGCCAATGGACCGAAACGCTGCACGCATCGTCGATATCAAGTCAAATCGACTGGAACAAGCTACGGATGTGCTTTCGAGGGCATTCGGCGGTGATCCCATGGTTTCATACGTGATGGGCGACCATGATGGGAAAAACGACCCTCGGGTGAGGCTCTTCTTCTCGTTTTCCTGCGATATACGACTCGTATTAGGGTGGCCGCTACTGGGAGTAGAGGAGAAGGGCGAACTCCTGGCAGAAATGGCGTTGACGCCACCCGGTGCAAATCAATGGGCATCGTCGCTTGATGACTCGTACGCGGAGCTGAAGCGACTCATGGGCCCTGGGCCGAGCGCATGGTTTGATAGCTACGGCACATGGGTAGAGGCCCAACGGCCCAGCGCCCTCCACTACTACGTGGGCGTCTTAGGTACGGACATGGCAGCCCAGGGTCAGGGGTGCGGCCGTATGTTGTTGGAGCGTGTTCAATCAATGTCTGAGGCCGATCCGGCGTCTACGGGCGTGGGGCTAGATACGGATAGTGAACATAACGTATCGATGTACAAACATTTTGGCTATGAGATAACGAACTACACAGATTTGGACGGCATGGGTGTGTGGGCAATGTTTCGGCCCAATGGCGCATAACGATGGCAGTCTACGGCAATGTCGTTCTCAAGTTGAGAGCTTAGTTGGCTATCTATCCGTATATTTATACATCTAACCTTTTGTTCGCAGCTTCGTTTCAATACTCGTAATGCAACAGCGACGTGTGGATTTAACCCCAAAGGGGACGAATCGCGTCAATATAGCTAGGGAAGGCCGGAATTCATGACTTTAGTAAACCTATTGAATATCAAACGAAAAACAAATGATATACAAATTAATCCTATGAAGAAACGGAAATACTTTAGTAAAGGCGTGATTCTAGGTTTAGGCCTTGCATTGGTGCTCACGATAGCGGCTTGCACCGGTTCCGGCGTGACTGCCAACGTTGAAACAGACGGGCAGACTCCATCGCTGGTGGCTGATAACAATGTTGTAGGTGGAATCGCTCTACCGATAAGCAACCAGGTCATCGAAAATCTGACCGCTGACGACATCGTAGCCGCGCAGGAGACTGTTCTGGGAAACATATACCAATCATCCCTGGCGTCTGTTGTACAGATACGTGTCACCCAGAAACTATCCGGAACCGACTCCGAATCTGGATTCAACTTTTTCGGCGGTCGTTCCGGTGGTACTGAGGACAGGTTCCTTAGGGGCGAAGGCTCCGGGTTCGTTTGGGACACTGAGGGCCATATCTTGACCAACTATCACGTCGTTGAGGACGCAGACACTGTGATTGTTGTGTTTTCAGATGGACTGGAAGTGGTAGCGACTGTGGTAGGCGGCGATCCTGACTCTGATCTGGCTATCCTTCGAGTTGAGGTAACTGACAGGGTCTTGGTTCCCCTGCCACAGAGTGACACGGCCAACCTCCGGGTAGGCCAAATGGCGTTAGCTATAGGAAACCCCTTTGGACAGGACTTCACGCTGACCAGCGGAATCGTAAGTGCGTTGGGCAGGACGATTCGTAGCGGAAACAGCCTTTTCTCCATCCCTCAAGTGATTCAGACCGATGCCCCTATCAACCCGGGCAACTCCGGTGGGCCTTTGTTGGATAGAAAGGGCCAGGTGATTGGGATAAACACGCAGATCATCAGCCAGGGCGGCGGTAGTTCAGGCATCGGCTTTGCGGTACCGATCAACATTGCCAAGCGTGTAGCACCTGCACTGATAGAAAACGGCAAGTACGAGTACTCATGGCTGGGAATCAGCGGCTCTACCACCACGAACGAGATCATCGAGCGTATGGAGCTGCCTGAGGGTACTCGAGGGGTCCAGGTCATCATCGTTGCCGATGATAGCCCCGCCAGCGATGCTGGGCTTGAGGGTAGTGATCGCGATGTAACGGTGGACGGCTTGGATTTGCGATTGGGCGGAGATGTGATCGTCGGCATCAACGGCGAGACGATACGCACCATGGACGACCTAGTGGCCTACCTGGTGGCGAACACCAGCCCCGGTGATGTGGTAATGATGGACATACTACGGGAGGGCGGCGTATCCGATGTGCTGGAAGTCACGTTGCAGCCGCGCCCCAACGACTAACCACAAATCCTATCTGTGACTAGAGAGAAGCCGTTTCCTTTTAAAGGAGCGGCTTCTCTGCTTCGTTGGTGTCCTCATCTTGGGGCTTCCACGGCTCATCGTCATCGTCTGGCGCTTCGCCGAACCGGAGCGTCGTCCGTAGTCGATTAACAAGCTCCTCAACCTCTGAACGGTCTGTCCGGTATCGGTAGAGGGAGTGGCGAAGGGCCTCCAGCCCAGCTTCCATTTCCGGCCAAACCACTTCCTGTACCCCCAGGCGTTGGAGTCGCTCCCCTTCCTCGCGCCAACGGACTCTGGCTACAACGTCCAGATCCGGCTTTAGGAGCAACGCCTGATGGGCTGTGACCCACGTGGATACCGGGTCACCGGTACCAATGACCATGAGCCTCGCTGCCTGAATGCCTGCTGCCTTGAGGACGGCGTCGCTGTCGCTGCCGCCGTGGATTGCCAGGTGTCCCAGGTCTCTCCAGTGGGCTACCACGCCAGGATCGAGGTCAATGACGACAAAGGGAATTTGATGTTCTTTCAATGACTCAGCCACCAGGGCGCCGACTCGTCCCAAACCGCAGATGATGACATGGTCTCGCAGGGGGTGTGGCCTCGCCTCGGAACCCTGGCCTCCCAGTCGATAGGGACGGAGGAGTACGAACCGGACACTCATACTCGCAACTGCACGGGAACCACTTGAGAGGATGCCCGGCGTCAATGCCATCGTCATCACTGCTGATACCACGGTGAGCGTAAGGAAGTCATCATCTACAACACCCACGCTCAGAGCTGTAGCCGCCAGAAGGAAGCTGAACTCTCCTATTTGCACCATGCCAAGGCCGGACAAGAGGGCGGTATGCGGGAGGAATTTGAATGCTCTTACTACGACTGTGGTGAATAGGAACTTGCCGAGAATCACTGCTGCGACTACAGCCATGACCGTGCCAGGGTGGCCCCCCAGATACGCAGGGTCTGTCAACATGCCCAAGGAGACGAAGAACATTGCGGCGAACGTGTCTTTGAGGGGGGTGATCTCCGAAAGGGCGCGATGACCGAAGTCGGACTCACTGAGCAACACGCCTGCGACGAATGCGCCCAGCGCTGCTGAGAGGCCGGCTTTTTCCGTTACCGCCGCAGTGGAGAAGGTGATGGCCACCAGTGCAAGGATGAAAATCTCTCGCGAACCCAGCGTCGTGACCCGATACAGCAGCCAGGGCAGCGCCTTACCCCCCACAAGGCCCATCACGCCCAGGACCGCTATAGCTTTGAGCGCACCTATCCCCAACTCCGTCAGGAACGGCTCATCGCTGCCAGCCAGGGCGGGAAGGATGGCAATCATAGGAATGAATGCCAGGTCCTGTACAAGGAGCATTCCGGTCAGGATCCTGCCGTGCAGGCTCTGGAGTTCACCGCGGTCCGTCAGGGTTTTCAGGACGACCATGGTGCTGCTCAGGGAGATGACCATGCCAAGGACAGCCGCCTGCTCAGGTTCCCACCCCAGGAGTGTGCCGATACCGAATCCAAGGCCCACTGTGGCCGCAATCTGCACTATGCCGCCGAAGACTGCGATGTTCCTTAGCTTGGACACATCACGGAAGGAGACCTCTACGCCCACTGCGAACAGAAGCAGGATGACGCCGAACTCGGCAAGGGTGTGGACGGTCTCCAGGTTGCTGATAACCTCTAGGACATGCGGGCCTATGACCATGCCAGCCACCAGGTAGCCAAGGAGTACGGGCAATCGGAAGACGCGGGCCGTCAGCGAGCCGAGGAAGGCCACGGCAAAGACAATGACGATATCGAGGAAAAGGTCCCCCTGAACGACCACAGGAACGCTCCCTTGCGAGGCAATGCCTCACCTACGGATGGGGTTCGCGCATCAAACGAGGATGATGTCGTAATGGTAGGGGACAGGCGTAGAAGGGGCAAGGAAAAGATGAGCGGCGCTGGTGTGGTGGCTAACTCTTAGTTGGACGGAAGCTGATAGCAACTCTTAACAGCGGTCGATTTCGCCAAAGAGTTCCAAGGGGTGATTTCGAATGTCTCTGGGTCAACGAACCACAGTCCGTAGAATACAGTTTCAATAAATGTTGTTTCTGTTGGGGTAGGTGTTCCACTGACTATGATTTCTCCTATTATGATCACCGTATTATCAAAGCGACCTTCAACGATGTGTCTCGTAGTGCTTTCTCGTCTCACGGTAAAGCTACTGAACTCTGGGCGTGGATTGAAGCAGTCGTAGACGGCGGTCCATACCTGGAGTGCCGGAACATCCACCGGTATGATGTCCGCTGAAACTTCACTGGTGCCTGCGTTCCGTTGGCGGCAGGAGGATGCGGCATGGGTGGCTTGAGCATCCAGGGCGAAATCCTTCCCATCCGCTGCGAGGACCCGCCATAGGCCATAAAAGAAGACGGCAGACTGTGAACTATTCTCTTCCACCACCGGAGCGGAACGCCCCTCAACTAACCAGTTCCCGTTCTGATCACGAATCCCAGTGAAACTGGCCCGTTCTGGAAAGTGATCATAACAGCTATAGACACGGGACCATATGACCAACGCTGCTAGTTCGGCACTGCCAACAAGGACATCGGGAGCCACTGAGGCATCTGGGGGTGAGGGCACAATCGATGGCGGAGTGTACTCCCGATCAAATTGGGTAACCGGGGCCACACACATCGTCTCCGGCTGATTTATGTCTTCTGCAATCGAGTCGATGGCACTGACAGTGGAATCACTATCAGTCACACCCCAGGTTCCAAAACTGAGAATCCTGTCATCGCTGGCGACAAAAACTTCCCACAATTCGGCTTCCGGGAAGTAATCGGTGAGGAATACGATCAAGATAGGTTGTGAAGCGTTTTCACCCACGATCTGGTCTGAGCAACTCCGGACTTGTTGAAAAACAAGATTCTCTGCTTAAGTAGCGGTGAGAGAGGGGTCTCGTACTTCAGGCTTCACCGGCGTTGCGGTAGGCTCCGGTTCAAGGGTGGGGGTTGGAGACGGAGTAGGAATCAGGCTGGGGCTCTGCGTGGGTACCAACCCTGCAATCTGTGTGTCTCCACTGCCACCAACAATGCCGCATGCTCCGGCAACTATAGCCACGACCACTATCGCGAGGATTGTTGGTGGTTTAGCAAGTGGCCGAATGACGTCCCTCCGGAATCCAGGCAAGATTCTATACCTATTCCCTAGTACCCAGGTAAACCCACGATACCCATAGCCCAATGCACTGTCAATCATGATAGCGCGTAGGTCTAGATATGCGCGAAGGTCAGCGTGCTGTAACAGGAACACGGCCCTTGGCGCCGGTCTCCGGTAGGAGTACACCGGCGATGAAGAGCGTGACCGCCAAAGGAGCTACGATCATCAGTCCCACGTAGAGTGAGCCGGTCATCTCTTCCGTTAACCCTACGAACAGTGGCCCCCACATCGCGCTAAAGGGGAACAGGGTTCTGATGAGCCCCTGGGCCACCGCAACTTCGCGATAGGAGAGGCGCATGTCCATTGGAATAGTGGCAAGTATCGGTGGTACCGTCATAGCCCCGAACCCGGCTGTGAAGAGAAAGAGCATGGAAAGTGGCAGATTGTTCATCTGGAGCAGGAGGATGTAGCTAGTGGGCAACAAGATTCCAGGCACCCAGATAAACGGCTTTCTACGGCCAACCATCTGGGAAAGAGGTCCTGCCATCAACGTTCCCAACGTTGCACCGACGGGGAATACTCCCATTAACAAACCTGCTGTCTCCAATGAGATGTCCAGTCGATCTATGGCGTAAGTGGGGTAAAACGTCATGAAAGAACCAAATGCCACAGCCGCTCCCATTTGAGCCCCGGCAACCAGCCA
>CAUZTE010000081.1:0-6490 GCA_963582565.1 Dehalococcoidia bacterium
GTCTTTAAAGTCGACCTCCGCATCAATGTGCAGCTTCGGCTCAAGTGCAATGTCTCTTAGCTGCTCCTTTGCCATCGTTTGGAGGCGTTCTTTGATGGCATCAAGGTTGGATGTAGCGGCCACGAACCCAGCCGCCGCAGGGTGCCCACCGAACCGATTGAAAAGCTCCTCGCACTCTGCAAGCGCTTCACCAAGGTTGAATTCGGGGATGCTGCGACCACTCGCCCGGGCGATGTCACCGTCAATCGAGACGACAATGGCAGGGCGATAGAACCGCTCCGCCAATCGACCAGCCACAAGGCCGCTGACGCCAGGCGCATAATCCTCGCTTGATAAGAAGATAAGCGACTCATTCTCTACTTGTAGCGATGCCTGGTCCACACCTTCATCCACCAGCGTGCCGGTCAACTCCTTGCGTTGTTGGTTGAGGGCTTCAACCTGAGCCGCCAGATCGCGTGCCGTGTCCATGTCAGGCGCTGTCAGGAGGTCAAAGCTGAGGTCGGCGGTGTCCATGCGCCCTGCAGCGTTGAGACGTGGGGCAATCACAAAGGGGATGGATTCGTGGTCCAGCGCGTCACTTGTCGTGTGGGCCGCCTCCAGGAGTGCCAGCATCCCCGGTCGCTTGGTCTTACGTAACCCTGCCAATCCCAGAGTTGCCAGCGCGCGGTTCTCACCCAGCAGTGGAGCCATGTCCGCCACCGTGCCCAGTGCGGCAAGCTCCAGGGCGCCTTCTGACACCTCTGTCTCCTGCACCTGATGTAACGCTTGAACGAGCTTGAAGGCGATGCCCGCCCCGGTGAGGAAGGGGAAGGGGTACGCGTCAACTGCCCTGCGAGGCGTCACCACAGCATAGGCGTCAGGTAATTCAGTCAAAGGTGCGTGATGGTCCGTCAGAATGACAACCATGCCCAACTCTTTAGCTACCCTGACCTCTTCCACGGAGGTGATGCCGCAGTCCACGGTGATGACCAACGTAGCGCCACGCTCCCGCATATCGTTGACGGCGTCGATGTTGAGGCCGTGGCCGTCTCGCACGCGGTGGGGGATGTGGGCGATGGCCGTGCCGCCCAGGTCGTTTAACGCCTCGTAGAGCAGCACTGTGGCTGTAACACCATCTGTATCGAAGTCACCGAACACAGCGATGGTCTCGCCGTCACGGATCGCCTGCAGGATGCGACGTACAGCGATATCCATGTCATCGAAGAGGAACGGGTCGTGGAGGGCGTCATGCGAGGCGTCTAACAGGTCTCGTACAGACTCCGCGTCTTGGATGCCACGGTTGTAGAGGACCTGAGCCCATAGGCGAGGTTTGTCCAGTGCAGCAAAAACCTCGTCAGGGACTGGCGACGCCAGGGTCCATCGAGGGCGGGGTATTGAACCCTCAAGCGTCATGGTCTGATAAGCCTGTTAGGCCTGATACCGCTGGAACACGAGAGATGCGTTGTGGCCGCCAAACCCTAGCGAGTTGGTCATTGCGACGTTCACCGTCATTGTCCTGGCCTCATTGGGCGTGTAGTCCAAATCACACTCAGGGTCAGGGTTTTCGTAGTTGGTGGTCGGCGGGATGATGCCGTTCATGATAGACATCGCGCATATAGCGGATTCTATTGCACCGGCAGCACCTAACAGGTGTCCCGTCATCGATTTGGTCGAGCTTATCGCCACCTTACGAGCGTCTTCTCCGAAGACCCCCTTTATGGCATCCGTCTCAAATTTATCGTTCATAGCCGTGGATGTGCCGTGGGCGTTGATGTAGTCCACGTCGGATGGCTTGAGGTTTGCGCTTTCAATCGCCTGCCGCATAGCTCGACCGCCACCTTCGCCTAACGGTGCCGGTTGGGTGATGTGCGATGCGTCAGAGCTTGCGCCATAACCCACCAATTCCACCAGCGGTATGGCTCCTCGAGCCAGTGCGTGTTCCAGACTCTCGATGACTAGGACGGAAGCGCCTTCTCCGATGATGAAGCCGTCACGATTGGCATCGAAAGGCCTGGATGCACCCTCAGGGTCATCGTTGTTCTTGGACAGCGCACCCACGGAGTTGAACCCGGCAAGCGCGATGGGGCAGACCGGGGCTTCCGTACCACCACAGAGGGCAACGTCAATATCGCCCCTCTTGATCAATTCGTATCCACTGCCAATTGCATCAGCACCACTTGCGCAGGCTGAGACCGTGGCAAAGCTGGGGCCACGTGCGCCGTACTTCATGGAGACGTTGGCAGCCGCCATGTCTATAAGCATGGCAGGGATGAGGAACGGGCTGATGCGCTTAGGTCCTTTATCGTGAAGGACGTCAAACTGTTCCGATAGGGTGATGATGCCGCCCACGCCGCTGGCAATGAGGGAGGATGTCCGGTTGCCCAGGGGCTCTTCTTGATCCAGCCCCGCCTGGGTTATGGCTTCTGCTGCCGCAGCAAGAGCGAGTTGAGAGAATCGGTCCGCCCGGCGCGCTTCTTTGCGATCCATGTAGTTCTCAGGATCGAAGTCACTGACTTCTGCGGCAATTTGGGTTTCAAATTCAGTGGGGTCAAAGGCAGAGATCCGTGCAATTCCCGATCGCCCTTGGAGAAGGGAGTCCCATGTGGATGCAACGGTGAGGCCTATGGGGCTAACAATGCCGATGCCTGTGACAACTACGCGAACGTCGCTCACGTGTATCTCCTTACCAGCACTGGGCTGGATGTTCTATGAGCCTGCCTAGCGAGGGGTGGTCGAGAATCACTGGCAGGCGTCTTATCAGTCACCGCAGGCAAGGCCCACGATACGGTCTGTAACCGCTTTTCGGTGATTATACCAGAGCAGCCGATAAGGAGAACCCCTTTTTGAGTCGGATATTCAAAGCAACACCGTGCACATTTACTCATCGGCGTAGAACGCTACTCCCAAGAGCCCCGGGCCCGTGTGCGCTCCTATCACCGGGGTGAATGGCGTTATCAACGTCTCAACACAGTAGAACCGCTCCCGGATGCGAGCGACTAACGTGTCTGCCTCGGCAGGAACTGCTGCATGCATTACAACGACGTGGATCGGCTTGCCTCCCGACTTTCGCTCGATAACGTTGAGCACACGTTCGATGGCCTTGGGTTTGCTCCGTGGCCGTTCAATCATCCGGACTTTGCCTTCACCCGGCCATATCGCCAGCACGGGCTTGATGTTCAATAGCGATGCTGCCCACGACGCCACCCGGGGTACACGACCGCCTCGCTGCAGGTGCTTCAATGATTCCAGCACCCCGATGAAGTACACGCACTGTGCAACCTGCCTGGCTACCTTTGTCACTTCCTCCAAGGTTTGCCCAGCGTTTGCTGCTCTTGCGGCTACTAGGGCGACCAGGGCTTGGGCTCCTCCGGCAGTCCCGCTATCCAACAGTTCAATCCGTTGGGTCGGGTTCTCCTCTTTTGCTAGCTCGATGGCAGTCCTGGCCGAGTCATAGGTTGCACTTAATTGAGAGGAGACGGTGATGCAGAGAACGTCTGTCTTGGCGTACTTGAATGCTGCATGGAACCCGGCCGGTGAGGCTGCTGAAGTCTGCGGCAGATCACCCGTCGCCGTGATGTGCTGGTAGAACTCATCTGCCGTGATGTCGATGCCGTCCCGGTAGTTTCTACCGTTCAGAACCACATTCATCGGCACCACAATGAGAGGCATGTCTTCCAACTCGTCCTGACTGAACGAACTGGTACTGTCGGTCACAACGAATGCCTTTATGTTGTCCGACATGACGAATACTCCTCATGGAAACAGTTAGACCAAGTAGGGTCGGCCAGATAGAGCAGAATGGTAGTATGGCGCCACAGCAGGGTCAAGAATTGGGATTGAAGGCGTATGACGGAAACATTCAGGCTCTCGGTTCATGTCCAACCGGGCGCAAAGCAGCCTGGCATCGTCGGGTGGGTTGATGACGTTTTGCGTGTACGTGTAGCTGCACCGCCGGTTGACGGCAAAGCGAACGAGGCCTTCATTGCCTTGTTGTCAGACGTTTTGGGTGTCCCAAAAGCAATGGTCACAATCCATCGGGGCACGAGAGGTCGCAGCAAACTGGTACTGATTGAAGGTCTGTCCCAACAGGATGGCACTGCGTTACTTCAAAATACCTGAACAATGGTGCCTACTGGAAAATTGCAGCGACGATGGGCTGAATAACCCATATTATCAATATAATAGCGACCATTGGACTCAAATCCATGGCGCCGAATTTGGGAAGGTATCTACGCAATGGGCCCAGTATCGGCTCGGTTGCTTGAATCACGACGATTTGCAACGGATTATTCCGGCTTATGGGAAACCATGTAAGGATGGAACGGATAAAAACCGCTACCAAAAAAAAGATCAGAACCGAATTGATTAGTCCCCCGATTTGAGTCATTGGGCAGTTACTCCTCTTCGCCTAACAAAAGTGCTTTCTCATATGCCGCCTCCACCGCTTCAATCACACTCGCCCGGAACCCCGATCCTTCCAGCACCAGCGTACCCTCTGCCGTTGTACCGCCGGGAGATGTGACCATGTTTCGTAGCTCTGCTGGATGGCGTCCGCTTTGCTGAACGAGCTGAGCGCTACCAAGGACGGTCTGTACCGCCAGCTTGGCCGCCATATCCCTGGGCAGCCCCACATGCACACCCGCATCGGTCAATGATTCAATGAACATAAAAACGTAGGCAGGCCCACTACCACTAAGCCCGGTGGCCATGTCCACATACTTCTCACCGGCAACCTGAGACTCTTCGCCAATCGCCTGTAGCAGGTTGCGCGCGTCGTCGAGTCGCTCAGCAGTGACCTCAGGCGTGGCGGTCCAGACACTGGCTGCAGCGCCAATCTGTGCCGGAGTGTTGGGCATCACCCGTATGACTGCCGCATGGCCGAGACCTGCTGTAATCGCGCCGATTTTGACTCCGGCAACGATCGATAGAACTGCCTGGTTTGCTGTCAGTGTCCCTTTCAAGCCTGCCATAGCGTTCGGCAGGTCTTGAGGTTTCACGGCCAGAACGATGATGTCGCTTGAAGCCGTCGCCGTTTTGGCATTGTCAGTCGTGACAACACCATATTGTTCTGTAAGGTGCTTGCGTCTGGTTTCCACGGGCTCGACCACCCCGATGTCAGCGGGTGCTGCAAGTGTTTTCTCAAGCACTCCGCTCAGGATAGCTTCGGCCATGGTGCCGCCACCGATAAAGGCGATGCGCATACCAACTCCATACGAAAGATGAGACTATTGTAGCACCTGACGTTATGTCATGCTACGGAACCAGGTACAAAATTTACGTCGGCGACTTCGAAAGGCCGGTGCCGTTTGCCAGGTCTGCCGCTGCGTATATCGCCTCGACCATGCTGGTGGGGTCTGCGATGCCCTGCCACGCGATGTCGAAGGCTGTCCCGTGGTCAACAGAGGTGCGGATGAACGGCAGACCCAGGTTCACGGTGATGCTCTCCTCGAACCCGAAGACCTTAACAGGAATATGGCCCTGGTCGTGGTACATGGCCAGCACGGCATCGTAGTCCCCGCGAATGCCCTGCAGGAACACGGTGTCCGCCGGGACCGGACCCGTTGCCTTGATACCCAACCGTTTGGCCTCTTCGACCGCCGGTGCGATCTCAGTTGCCTCTTCGTCGCCGATGAGGCCGCCGTCGGAAGCATGGGGGTTGAGTGCTGCCACGCCTAGACGCGGCTCCTTGATTCCCCACTGTTGAAATGCCTTGTTTGTGAGAACCAGTGCCTCCAGGATGTTGTCCTTCGTAACGTACTCGCATGCCCGTTTAAGCGACCTATGCGTGGTGAGGTGTACAACGCGGAGGCCCTTGGAAGTCAGCATTGTCAGAACTTTGGGCGCACCCGAAAGGCGTTGCAATACTTCCATGTGGCCGATGTCTTTGAACCCGCCAAGGCTGGCTGCTTCTTTGTGAAGAGGAGCTGTTGCCATGCCGGCTACGGAGCCGTCTATGCAGAGTTCGCCCGCCCGGATCGCCCATTCCATTGCGGCTTTGCCGGTGATTGCCGAAATCTGCCCGGTTTGCACGTCCCCAGCGTGAAGGTTGCCTATGTCCAGCACCGCTACCGAACCCTGCGCCACTGCCGCTTCTCGAGGTGACTCCACTGCTTCGACGGTCAGGCCTGCGTTGGTGAGAGTCATCGCTTTTCGCAGCACCTCCGCGTTCCCGATGACTAACGGAATACAGCGAGAAGCGACTTCAGGCATGGAGAGCGCTTTCGCAATGACCTCCGGGCCTATACCGCTGGGATCGCCCATAGTTATAGCAATAATGGGTCGTTCTGCCACAATGTTCCCCCAGGTTGTTTTCATTCACCCGGATGACTCCGGTATCACAGTCTCAACTAGTATACTCGGGCGCTGCATTTGCTGAATATACGGTTGCGAACACGATAAAGGTTGTATAAGAGATTCAGTGGTGGATATATACGGAAACCTTCCTTGACACCCCCTTTGACGTTCTACTAGTATTACGGTAACAACCGCATACCGGCACACTGCTTTTATC
>CAUZTE010000082.1:0-6481 GCA_963582565.1 Dehalococcoidia bacterium
TGGAAGACCTGCGCTTCGGCGGATGCGAGCTTGCGCTTGCTGTGCCTGAGACGTGGCTTGATGTGACGACGACAGCCGACCTTGGAGACCTGGCCCTGGAGTTTCGAGAAAAGGGACGGGAACTCCGCGTGGCTACCAAGTACCCGCAGCTCACGCAGCGGTTCCTCTACTCCAAGGGCATCAACTACCTGACAATGATTCCATCCAGCGGCACGTTGGAAGTCGCGCCGGCCATCGGGCAGGCAGACCTCATCGCGGACGTGACCGCCACCGGTACCACCCTGCGGGAGAACCGACTGAAGACGCTGATGGACGGAACCATCCTGAGATCGCAATCCTGCCTCATCGTCAACCGGAAGACGTTGGCAGGGGCTGAGACCAAGCTGAAACAGATCAAGGCCATCCTTGAACGGGCTGAGGGCTACCTGCGGGCGCAGGACTACTGCTCCATAGCTGCCAACGTGCAAGGGGCATCCCATGAGGCTGTTGCGGCGCTTGTCCTGGAACGCCCAGACCTCTCCGGCATCGAAGGGCCGACCATCGCCCCGGTGTACAGCGCCGAGGGTGGCGACTGGTACTCCGTAACCGTGCTTGTGGAAAAGACCAAGGTTTTGGACGCAGTGGAGCACATGCGCGAGTTCGGCGGGAGCGGCATAACCGTGACCCAGCCAACGTATCTGTTCTTTGACACGTGTCTGGCCTACGAACGATTGACGGCCGCAGTCTCAGGAAACAACTAACACAGAGGATTGGACAACACCATGCAGGTGATAAAAGGGTTTGAGGCGGGAAAGGAAGCCCTGGACAGGGGCTCTCTTCGCGTTTGGGACTCGGCATCGCCTGAGGTGCTCGACCGTATAGAGAAACTCTTCAACGAGAGGCTGACGCCTCGTGAAGTCGTTAGCCGCATTTTGGAATCGGTTCGATGGCGCGGCAACCCGGCGGTGCTCGGCTACACGGGCATGCTAGACGGCGTGGAGCTAGAGTCGCTGGAAGTCTCAAAGGCTGACATCAAAAAGGCCTACGACGCTACCCCGGACGACCTTCGTAGGGCGATGGAGACGGTGGAGGCTCGGGTTCGAGCGTTCCATGAGGCGTGCATGCCCAAGAGTTGGATCGACGACGCGACAGGACTCGGCGAGCGGTTCACGCCAATGGCACGTGCTGGCGTCTATGCCCCCGGCGGGCTTGCCGCATACCCCTCAACGGTGTTGATGACGGCAGTGCCTGCGAAAGTGGCTGGTGTTGACGAGATCATCCTGGCCACTCCTTCGAGTAAAGAGACCGGCCCCAACCAGACTGTGCTGGCAGCGGCATACATCGCCGGTGTGGACAGAGTGTTCCAGATGGGCGGCGCCCAGGCTATTGCAGCGATGGCGTACGGCACTGACACCGTCCCCAAGGTGGACATCGTGTGCGGCCCCGGCAACATCTTCGTCACGCTTGCCAAGCAGATGGTCTACGGCGAGGTAGCGGTGGACGGCCTCTACGGCCCCACAGAGACGCTGGTCATTGCTGACGACTCCGCTGACCCGGTTCTGGCGGCCGCCGACCTGCTGGCCCAGGCTGAACACGATGCACTGGCATCGCCGGTGTTCATCACCACCTCTGAAAAAATGCTGTCGAGTGTCGTCGAACAAATAGCAAAGCAGCTAGAAATGTTGCCCAAACGGGACATCGCCGCCGCAGCCCTTGAAGGACAGGGAGCCTTTGTCCTGGTGGACACCCTGGACGAAGCGATTACGCTGGGCAACCTCTACAGTCCGGAGCACATGTGCCTGCTGGTGAAGGAGCCCCGAGAGTTGATGGCCAAAGTGCGAAACGCAGGTGGTGTGTTCCTTGGAGAGTCGTCGCCGGAAGTGGCAGGCGACTACATCGCCGGGCCAAGCCACGTTATGCCCACAGGCGGCACCGCGCGGTTCAGCAGCTCCCTTGGCGTGCACCAGTTCCTGAAGGTGACATCGGTCATCGGGTTGGAAGCGGAGACGTTCCGAGCCCTTGGCCAGGACGCTGCACGGTTGGCTGAAGCCGAGGGTCTGGATGGCCATGCCCGGGCGGCACTGCTTCGACTCGAACGAAACGACGGAGGCGCGCTGTGAGCCCCACCGGAAAGAGTACTGACGTTGACAGGCTTGTGCGCCCCATGATCCTGGAGCTTGAGCCTTACAAACCCATTGAGCCGCCGGAAGTGCTGGCCAAACGGGAGGGCATTGCGCCTGAGGACGTCATTAAGATGGACGCCAATGAGAACCCCTACGGGCCTTCCGGCAAGGTGGCCGAGGCGTTGGGGGCGTTCTCCGGCTACAACATCTACCCTGACCCGTTCCAACGGGATGTCCGTGCCGCGCTTGCTGCATACACCGGCGTCCCAGTGGAGCGCGTGATTGCGGGCTCCGGTGCTGATGAGCTTATTGAACTCATCGTCAAGCTGACCATGGATCCTGGTGACCAGGCCCTTGACCTGACGCCGACCTTCGGTATGTATGCGGTGACGATGAAGATGGCGGGTGTGGAGGTCGTCGAGGTGCCTCGAAACGAGGCATTCGGCGTTGACATCGAGGCCATCCGGGCGGCGATTACCCCTCGTACAAAGCTGCTGTTTCTGTGCAACCCCAACAACCCGACAGGCACGTTGACGCCGGAAGCCGATGTGCGCGAGCTGCTGTCCCTGGGGCCTGTGGTTGTTGTAGACGAAACGTATCACGAGTTCTCCGGCTTCACGGTGTCGCACCTGGTGGACGAATTCGACAACCTGGTGGTGTTGCGGAGCCTGAGCAAGTGGGCAGGGCTGGCGGGTGTGCGGCTGGGGTACGGCATTATGACGCCGAAACTGGTGGACTACATCATGGGCATTAAGCAGCCATACAACATCAGCGTGCCTGCGCAGACGGCGTTGTTCGCGACGTTGCAGGATACGGACCTGCTGCTTCAGCGCGTACGATCACTGGTGGAGGAGCGGGAGCGGATGCGGGGGATGCTTGTGGACTCTCTTGGTGTGACGTGCCTGCCGTCCAAGGGCAACTTCCTGCTGTGCAAGTTTCCGCCCGGTCAGGCCCCGGAGCTTCAGGCGAAGCTGGCCAAGAAGGGCATTTTTGTGCGGCGGTTCGACGACGCTCGGCTGGGGGACTATCTACGGATAAGCTCAGGCAAGCCGGCAGATACGAATGCACTGATTAACGCGTTAAAAGATTTGATGGGCTAGATTGCCACACCCCATATTATGAGGGGACTGGCCTGAGGGCCAGGTGGGGACGGATTCTTCGCTCCGCTCAGAATGACAGACGAGTAGGGCGCAGCAGAATGACAAGGTCGGAGAAACGATATGGATGAACGAAAAGCATCGGTCAGTAGAGAGACACGGGAGACCAAGGTTTCCGTTGAGCTTGTGCTCGATGGCACCGGACAGTACACGGTGGACACCGGCAATGGGTTCTTCGACCATTTGCTGTCGCAGCTGTCACGGCACTCGCTTATCGATCTGACGGTGAAGGCCACGGGCGATGCGGCACAGACCGGCTGGCACCACACAGTTGAGGATGTGTCCATCGCTGTGGGTCGCGCGCTGAGCGAGGCCATCGGGGAAGGTCGCGGCATTGTGCGCATGGGCCACGCCCTCGTTCCCTTCGACGAGACGCTTGCCCAGGTGGCAGTCGACCTGAGTGGCAGGGCTTACGCGGTTGTGGAGACGGCTATCTACGGCGAGATGGTGGAGAGCCTCCCAAGCGACCTCATACGGCACTCGCTGGAATCGATGGCGATAGAGGGCAAGTTTAACTTGAACGCCCGCATCCTTTCAGGGCAGAATAGCCACCACAAGGCTGAGGCGTTGTTCAAGGCGTTCGCCAGGGCGCTCAAGGACGCTGTTGCTATAGACCCGCGACAAGGCGACGCTGTGCCGAGCACCAAGGGGACTATTTCGTAATCGAAGCAGAATAAATCAGTGAAAGAATCCCCGCTTCAAGCGGGGATTCTTTGTTTTGTGGTGGTATGCTTTGGGGCGTTGAGTCAGGTGTAGCAGGACAACCATCTTAGATTCTTCGTCATCCCGAGATTCGGGATTCCTCAGAATGACAACACAAAGGGGGCAATTATGCCACTGGATCCGCAGATAAAAGTCGTACTTGACCAGATAGCAGCGCTAAGGTTGCCGCCCCACTATGAAGTCGGAGCTGTGCAGGCTAGAGCCAACGCGGCGTCGCGACCACGCACTCCAGGGCCGGAAGTGGCTTCGGTAGAGAACTGGAGCATTGCAGGCCCGGACGGCCAAGTACCCATACGTATCTACAAACCCGCAGGCGACGGCCCGTTTCCTGCAATCGTGTGGGCCCACGGCGGCGGCATGGTCATCGGGACGCTTGAGACGTGCGACTATATCTGTCGGAAGCTCTGCGTGAACGTGGGATGCGTCGTGGTGTCGGTGGACTATCGCCTCGCCCCGGAGCACACCTTCCCCGCGGCGCCTGACGACTTCTATGCAGCAACCAAGTGGGTGGCCGACAACGCCGACGAGCTGGGCGTGGACGTGGGACGCATCTCCGTGGGTGGCGAGAGCGCCGGGGCCAACCTTGCGGCGGCGGTTACGCTGATGGCCCGGGATCGTGGCGGCCCCTCGCTGGTGCACCAGACCCTCATAAACCCCATGCTGGACACGAACTTCGACACCGCATCGTACATCGAGAACGCCGAGGGCTACTTCCTGACGCGCAAGACGATGATGTGGTACTGGGAGCAGTATCTGGGCAAGCCCGGAGGTACCAAAGACCCTTACGCGGCTCCGCTGTTGGCCAAAGATGTATCGGGACTGCCGCCTGCGCTGCTGATTGTGGGCGAGTTTGATCCGCTGCACGACGAGACTGAAGCCTATGCCGCGCGACTGCAAGCGGCAGGCGTCGCCACGACGTACTCTCGATACGACGGAGGGGTGCACAACTTCTTCAACATGCCAGCCACCGTGGACAAAGCAACCCAGGCCGTCGCACAGATGTCGGATGCGCTGAAAGCGGCCTTTAAGGGCTAGCCCCCCGATAAACCGGGGCAGGCCTGCATCCCTGACGGATGTTTGAGGGGGGCGAATTGATTCACGACACAGGTGAATGGTGTTTGAACGCAGATGAGTGTAGAAGGAGCGCCTTAGATTCTTCGTTGATGCGCTCCTCAGAATGATAAACAAGGAGTCGGTACGATGACCCAGGACGGACAGAAGATGGAAGATATCAAGGTGAAGGTGGAGCCGGGGGCTGATGGACATAACGTTGTAGCCCTGGAGGAAAGCGGCCCGGTCACTCTGGCATCGGGGCTTTCGCGCGACTACGCAGAGCGCATTGTGGTGGCGTGGAACTTCTGCGAGGGGTTTGATACGGCACCACTACGTCAGGCCAACCTGGGTTCAATCATGTCGGCACTGGACTAACGTAAACAAGGAGCGTTTCGATGAGTCGAGAGGTATTCAAGCAGTCTATCGGTTATCTGCTGGAGGTCGTTGCGGAGATCAAGCCGGAGCAGTGGGATCAACACGCTATAGGCAACTGGACTTTCCGCCACCTGGTAGGACACTCGTCCCGCTCGTTGGGTCGGATAGAGGAGCATGCCGCTGCCAGCCCGGTGGAGCCGACCGGCGTGGATGTGACGACTAGTAGCGACGACCGTGGTTTCGCAGCCGCCAAGGCCCTGGGCGACGACCCGCTGGGCGCGCTGAAAACGCTGGCCGACCGGGTGCTGCCGTTTGTTGAGAGCTTGCCCAAGGACTACATGCTCGATCTGCCTCAAGGGCAGCAATCTGTCGACGATTTCATGCCATCGCGCATCCAGGAAGTCACGGTGCATGCAATGGACATCGCTGCTGCTATTGGGTCGGACATCAAGCCGCCCGTGGAGTGCCTGCGCCACTCTCTCTACTTCCACGCTGACCGCGCCATTGAACGCAACCTGGCGGTGGAGTTGGTGCTTGCCCTGACGGGTCGAGAGCCGTTGCCGGAAGGCTTCAACCTGGTTGGTCCAATCTAAGTAATAGAGGTATTGTTCAATTGAGTCGTGAAGCATATAAATTGGCGGTTGGGTTCTTTCTGGATACTGTGGCTGTAATCAAGCCTGACCAGTGGGAGAACAATGCTCTGGGCGTCTGGAACCTGCGAGATCTGGTGGGTCACACAGCACGGGCAATAACCAACGTAGAGCTGTATGCCAAAGTAGGCGCTGGCGGGCGTACTGTGGACAGAGCGAACTCCGAGGCTGTTGTGGAACGTGGTAGAGAGGCCGGCCGTCAGCTGGGCGATGATCCACTGGTTGCTGTTAGAGCACATGCGGAGCGAGTGCTGGCGTTTATGGATGGCATACCGGATGACCACACCCTAGACGCGGTTGCAGGGAACATGACGCTTCTGGGGTATCTGCCATCGCGGGTTCAGGAACTGACAACGCACTCCATAGACATCGCCAGAACGATTGGGCACGAAGCGGAGCCACCCGATGAGTGCTTGCGAGT
>CAUZTE010000083.1:0-6446 GCA_963582565.1 Dehalococcoidia bacterium
CACTGGGCTTCTCCTTGACCATGGAGGCATAGCCAAAGCAGAGGTGCAGCGCTGTGGTACCTCTGACGCCTTCCAGCGCCCTATCGACAGCCTCTATACCGAAGTCCTGGGCTTGCTCCGTCCTTGCCTGCAACCATGGCTCATCGAGCTGTACGACGTCTGCGCCCGCTGCGAACAGCTCCAGCACTTCTTCGTTGACGGCAGCCGCGTAGGCGAGGGCCAGCGCGCGAGGATCGTTGTAGTGCTCATCCACGGCTTGCTGCGACATGGTGAAGGGGCCAGGCAGGGTTACCTTGATGGTGTGGTCTGTGTTTCGGCGCAGGAACCGCACGTCCTCCACCTGTACCGGCTTTGCACGTCTGATGGGGCCGATGACACGAGGGACGTACACCGTGGTGCCCGGGCTCCTGCCGGGAATCTCGCCGGGATGTGCGGTGTCGATACCCGCCAATGCAGTGGCGAACCTGTTGGAGTAGCTCTCACGGCGTATTTCGCCGTCAGAAATAATATCGATGCCGGCCTGCTCCATCGCGCGGATGGCCAACACCGTAGCGTCGTCCTGAGCTTCGCCGAGCAGTTCGGGGGCCACGTTCCAGAAATCGGTCTGCCGGATGCGTGGGACCGTACGACCGACGATGGAGTCCCGCTTGACCAGCCAATCTGGTTGCGGATAGCTCCCCACTACCGTGGTAGGTAGGCGCGTCTCTGCCATTGGATACCCCCATATGATAAAGCTGGAGACGACGAATCCGTGTCTCCAGCTTTACTTTAGAATCACCTTGTTTGTCGCCTGTGATGTGGGACTAGCCCCAGAGCTCCTTGGTGGCGAGTTGTGCGCCCTCCACAAGGGCTTTGGCTTTGGCCCAGGCAAGCTGCGTGTGGACTCTGCCGCCGAGGCCGCAGTCTGTGCCGGCGATGACGTTCTCACGCCCCACCAGGCTTGCGTACTTCACGATGCGGTCTGCAACCAGTCGGGGATGCTCCACTACGTTGGTGGCATGGCTGACGACGCCAGGAACCAGAACTGCGTTCTCCGGGAGCTTGGTGGTCTCCCATACGCGCCACTCGTGGTCATGGCGTACGTTACCAGCCTCAATCGAAAAGGCATCAGCGTTGACCTTGAGCATGATGTCCACAATGTCTTCCAGGGGGATGTCATAGGTGTGCGGGCCGTGCCAGCTTCCCCAGCAGATGTGATAGCGCACCTGGGACGATGGCACGTTGGCCAGCGCGTGGTTCAGCGCTTCAATCCGTAAATCCGCGTACTTGCGGTACTCGGTCAGGCTGGGTCGAGAGACCAACATGTCCCAGGTGTCCGGGAGGCCCGGGTCATCAATCTGCACGATGAACCCCGCGTTGGCGATGGCCTCGTATTCTTCCTTCATCACTTCGGCGATGGCGTAAACGAACTCTTCTTCCGTCTTGTAGAAGTTGTTGTACAGCCTGTGATCCACTGTGCCGGGTGCGAGCGAGGGGATGAAGCCCTCTTCATACTTGACGCCGGTGAGGGCCGCCTGAAAGTTGGCTACGTCTGTCTTCACCAGTTCCTGGCCTATGTAGGAGAGGGGACCGGTGCAGACCATGCGCTTTTGCACTCGCGGCGCAGTCCGGTTTCCATAATCAGCGAATGTCCTACCACCAGTGTCCATTGCGGCATAGAACTCCCGGAAGTCCGTGCGATCGCGGCCGTCCTGGCTCATGGCCGGAACCTGGCCAGGCTCCAACTCCTTGAGTTCAAACCCCGACATGCGTTCGTCCAGGTAGTTGGCGAAGCCGGGCTTGGACTCTTCGCCCTCACCGATGACGTCGATGCCGATCTCGACCTGTTTATCGACGACTTCTTTGACGGCCATCATGACACGCTTATCGAACTCAGCCTGGTTGTAGGCCTCGCCCTGGTTCTTGGCGTCTAGCATGGCCCGGAGTTCCGGAGGCCTTGGTAGGCTTCCCGCGTGGGTGGTCAGTATCCGATTCTCACTGCGCTTCATAAAATCGCTCCTTTTGCTTACAGGGTGGGTTTGGGATCGCTGTATATCTTAGCTGCCTGGGCAATGTCATCGTCGGCCGCTTGGAGGTCCTCTGCGGTCATTGCGACGCTGATATCGACCGAGGCTTTGAACGCTTGGAACAGAGGCTCTGCGATTGACGGTACTTTATCATCGTCGTCAACGTTGACGACGATGATCCCGGCACGTTGGCCGTCGACCGTGGTGAGGTAGGCGGCTTCCGCCTTGATAGCGGCTAGGATCCTTCCCATGATGGGGCGAAAGGTGCCGGCCTTCATCATAGAGTTACGGGGTTCAATTGGAAGGGAAACCTTTAACATCAACCTCATGAACCGCTTCTTTTGAATGAACACTATCGGTGGGATTTGCATACGCATCAAATAGGACGCGCCAGGCTCCAAAATCCTATGGATTGGTGAAGGCTCTGTCAAGGCGAAAAGTCGTATACTCACTATTGCGTACAGGTATGCAAGACATATGTGCTATGATAGATGGGTAGGCTATTTGCTGGCCGCTAGGGTCAGCATATTTTTTTGGCCCCAGAGAATCGAAGCAATGACACAACAAAAGCGCCAAGATATTCGTAATATCGCCATCATCGCCCACGTTGACCACGGTAAGACCACGCTTGTGGATGCCCTTCTCAAGCAGAGTAAGGTCTTTCGTGATAACCAGGATGTGGGTGAGCTCATCATGGACTCCAATCCGCTGGAGCGTGAGCGGGGTATTACCATTTTGGCGAAGAACACCGCCATTACGTACAACGATGTGAAGATCAACATCATCGATACGCCTGGCCACGCTGACTTCGGCGGTGAGGTTGAACGTGCACTTAACATGGCTGATGGGTGTCTGCTCATTGTGGACGCCGTGGACGGCCCCATGCCGCAGACGCGCTACGTGTTGCACAAAGCTCTTCAAAATGGCCTGCGTCCTGTAGTGGTCATCAACAAGATGGACAGGCCGAACGCTCGCATCGACGAAGTTGAGGTAATGGTTCAGGACCTGTTCCTGGAAGTGGTCACGGACGCAGATCAACTGGAATATCCGGTGCTGTACGCATCCGCACGTGAGGGCTATGCCCGTCGCAAACCAGAGGACACGGACACGGACATGGTTCCTCTATTTGAAGCAATCCTCTCTGAAGTTCCTTTACCAGGAGGCAATAACGACGCGCCGCTTCAGATTCAGGTATCAGCTCTTGATTACGATAATCACCTTGGACAGATTGCCTTGGGGCGTGTCTCCCAGGGCACCATTTCCCAAGGTCAGCAAGTGATACGCATTGACCGGGAAGGCGAGAAGGCCCAGTTCGGTATTGAGAAGTTGTATGTATACCAAGGCCTTGCGCGTATTGAAGTCCAGTCAATTGAGGCGGGGGAAATCGTGGCCATGGCTGGCGTAACGGACGTCTCCATTGGAGACACCGTGGCAGACTTGAACGACCCGGTAGCTCTCCCGTTGATTGTGGTGGACGAACCAACGGTCACCATCACCGTAGGAGTGAACACCTCGCCTTTCGCCGGCAAAGAGGGGAACGCGGTCACTGCACGACAGCTCCGAGACAGGTTGATGCGCGAACTCAAGACCAACGTGAGCCTGCGAGTGGAACCCACTGATCTGCCGAACGAGTTCATGGTTGTGGGTCGCGGGGAGCTGCATCTTGGCATCCTGTTGGAAACGATGCGCCGTGAGGGCATTGAGATTGAAGCCTCCCGGCCACAGGCAATCACCAAGATGATAGATGGCAAGAGGCATGAGCCGTACGAGAAGGTCTACATAGATACCGATGATGAGTTCATCGGCGCTTTGACGGAGAACCTTTCCAAGCGACTAGCAAAGATGCAAGACATGGGGTCAGATGGTCAGGGACATGTGCACATGGTGTTCAAAGTGCCCACCCGTGGGTTGATCGGCTTCCACAGCTTCTTCCTACGCACTGTCCACGGAAATGGTGTGCTGAGCTCAGAGTTCATTGACTATGAACCGGTGGTGGGGTCGCTTCAGTCCATCCGTACCGGCGCGCTAGTGTCCTCAGAAGAAGGCGTGGCCATCACCAACGGGCTGAACAACGCTCAAAATAGGGGTAGCACCTTTGTGGACGCTGGGACACCGGTCTATGAAGGGATGATTGTGGGCATCCACCCGCGAGACTCGGACATCATCGTCAACGTCTGCAAAGAGAAGAAGATGAGCAACGTCCGGTCATCCACTGCGGACATCGCGGTTCGGCTAACACCGCCCATCATCATGAGCCTGGAGGAGTCCTTGGACTTCGTGGGCACTGACGAGTTGGTGGAGATCACGCCAAAGACCATCAGGACGCGTAAACGCCTGCTGGGCGACAGTGAACGACGCAAGTTCGACCGGAACGCTAACAAGGCTGCCAACCCACGCTAGGTGCCGAGGGCACTTTTGTGCGCTTGCCTAACAAAGAAACGACATCAAAGAACCCCGCTCCGATACTCGGAGCGGGGTTCTTGCTTTTACTACTTAAGCTGCCCTTTGATCCCGACAAGCCGGGGCGGGTTGAACAGCGACCGTGTATGTAGACTCTTTAGTCCCCTCGCCTCAGCGGCATATGGGTCCAGGGCGCCGCCCTGGCTAGTCGACGATGCGATGGAAGGCGTCACGCAGCCTTGGGCCTACCTGAGCAAGCTCGTCTATCGTTGCGAAGCTGAGGGCCAGTCGGATGTGGGTGGTGTCGGACTTCTCACGCTTTGCGAAGAAGTTTGAGCCAGCCGCAAAGGTCACACCTTCAATAGCCGCTTCCTTGGCAATTTCCTGCGCCGTTGCTCCAATGCACTCCGCCCAGATGAAGAAACCGCCGTCGGGCACTTCAAACTTCAGGTATGGCTCACAGTACTCCTGGAGCGATGCAACGAGGGTCTCGCACTTCTGTCGATAGAGGTCACGCATGCCGTCCAGGTGGGATTCCACCTCTCCTGAAGCCACATACTTTGCGATGGCCCTGTGGAGCAGAGGGCTGCCGCCCATATCGTACCGGACTCTTGCCACTGACTCGATGACCGGCACCTTAGCCTGGACCCAACCGACCCGCAATCCAGTGGCGATGATCTTGCTGAAGGTGCCTATTTGTATGACACCGTGGCCATCGGCGACAGCGTACAGCGAGGGTGGTGGTGGCTCATCGAAGAATATCTCTGTGTAGGCCATGTCCTCCATGATGAGGATATGGTGCTTGGCGCAGACCTCTATGAGGGCTTCACGGGTGGCCAGGGACATGGTTGCGCCTGTGGGGTTGTGGAAGTCAGGCACTGTGTAGAGAAGCTTGACCCGTTTGCCAGCTGCCTCAACTTTGTTGGCAGCAGCATCGACACGGGCGGCAAAGTCTCCATCCTCTCCCAACTCTGCTTCAATAATGTCACAGAGGTGGCCACGGATGGTTCGCAAGGAGCCAGCGAAGTTCGGCTGCTCAGCGATGACGGTATCGCCGGGGTCCAGAAAAGTATCGCAAATGGTGTCGATCCCACCGGCACTACCGTGGGTCAATAGGAAGTTGTCCATGGTAAACGAAACACCCTGGATACGGCCCTGACGGTCCGCCAGTACTTGACGGAGGTCATCGAACCCGAAGACGCCGCCATAGCGCAGTGCCTCGGCCGGGTCTGATGCTAGGACGCTATCAAAGGCTTTTTGAAGTCCAGAGACCGGTAGGGTGTCCGGGTCCGGGATGCCTCCACCCAGGTTAATAGGCGTGGCGTGATCCGTAGCGGTGAAGCTAATCGACCTGCCAGGCGTACCCGCTTCTGTGGCGCTGATAGATGGCATTACCGCTGCGGATTTGGACAGAAACTGCGTGATGTCCTGACCTTCCCAACTCTGGGCTGCCTCTACTGCGCGTGTCTTGGTTTTAGCTTGCGCCATACTAGTCTCCCATAGGCAATTTTCCATTTGACAGTCTACAGATTACCTATGGTTCTGTCGACAGCGCGCTTGCTCTCGTACGCGAGCGGGCGGATAATACCCGGCAACAACGCACAGGACCTACAGGAGGAAGAAATGTCTGATGCCAAGCTGTCCGAGTACAAAAAGCAGATATCCGATGCTGCCGACAACATCATGGGTTCCGGCATCCTTGGGAAAAGCTCCCACGGGAACATCAGCGCCAGGATACCCGGGACGGATACGTTCCTGCTGACCTCCGTGAGCAATCTGAAGCAGATCACCATGGACAATATCGGGTTGTTTGACCTGGACAACAACCTCCTGGACGGTTCTGTCATGCCGACGAGTGCTGAGATCATCCCAATGCACGGCATCGTGTATAAGATGCGTCCCGAGGCCGGCGGCGCGATCCATACCCACGCACCTCGCGCAACCGCCTTCGCCGTGGCTGGCGTGCCGATACCCCCATCGTACGAACCTATGGTGCGCTTCGGCATGGCCAACGGCGTTCCCGTGACAACGTACGGCCCA
>CAUZTE010000084.1:0-6353 GCA_963582565.1 Dehalococcoidia bacterium
TCCTGGACGACTTTCTGCGTACCCAGGCCAAGGAAACGGATGTGCCCACTGCGACATTGAGTGCAGTTGGACACGTTGTGGTGCTTCCTACCGCACTGGTGGCATACGAGTCGATCACCTTCTGCGTGGTAGGTCAGGGGCGTCTCGCACCGTCGACACCGCAGCACATGGCCGCAATCCCGACACTGCACGGTACCGGCTGAGCCCCGCCGGTTGAGGAAGAGGATCGCCTGCTGACCATGCCCCAACGTCTCCGCCAGCGCATCGCTCAGCGCTCTACTGAAGATGCTGCGGACACCGGCCTTCAGCTCCTCCCGCATATCCACCACTTCCACTTCAGCCATGTCTGTGACGACGGGTAGCATATCGGGGCCGGGCCGGACACGGTTCGGAAGCGTCAGGAGTTGGTAGTCTTTTCGTAGCGCACCATAGTAGCTGACAACATCAGGTGTGGCGCTACCCAACACCACCGTTGCGCCGATGAGGTCACCAAGCTTCTGTGCGACAGCGCGAGCATGATAGCGCGGCACGGCATCCGCCTGCTTGTACGTCCACTCATGCTCTTCGTCCAGGATGATGAGGCCAACGTCCGGTTGAGGTACGAATACCGTACTTCGAGACCCCAGGACAACATCGAATTCACCCTGACGGATTCGCCACCACGTGTCGTACTGCTGCCCGGGGGTCAGGCCGCTGTGGAGAAGGCCAACCCTGCCGGGGAAGCGACCCTCTAATCGAGCGATGAGTTGTGGTGTCAACGATATCTCCGGGGCCAGCATGATCCCCCGCTTGCCACCGGCGATACATGCGGCGAGGGCTCGCAGGTACACCTCTGTCTTGCCGCTGCCTGTTGGCCCCTGCAGGAGGAAGGTCTGAGAGGAATTGCTGGCAACATCGGCCTCTATAGCTTCAACGGCTACCGCCTGGCTCTCTGTCAGGAAAAGCGGGGGTTCCAGGGCGAAATCGCTACCGGCGAGTGGGTCTCGCACCTGCCGCAGTTGTTCGATAGAGGCAAACCCTCGCTTTCGCAGAGCAAGGACGGATGACGGGCCAAACTCCTTACGGGCTTGAGCTACGTCCATAATGCCTTCAGCCATGAGATGCATGAGCAAGGCACGTTGCCTGGGGGCATTCTTCAGGGATTCTTCAGCTTCGCCTGCATCATCTTCAGATACGGTGAGGTGAAGTTGCTCTGCATACAGAGGTCTTGCGCGGGGTCTGCCCCATTGCCATTCCTGCCATACGAGGCCCGCTCGAATCAGCCGCTTGAGCGCAGCGGCGGCCGGACCACTGACAGCACGTTGCAATCGTTCCTGCTCTGTTGGACCTCGATGCTTCAGAACCTCCAGAATGCGTTCTTCTTGGGGATGCAATGCTGGTTGATTGTCGGTAGCCTCAGGGGGCGTGGAGGCCAGACCGATGTATGACGATAAGCGACGTCGATAGTCGTACGGAAGCATGAGCAGGGCTGCTTCATAGAGGCTGCATTGGGTCTCTATGCTGAGCCAACGAGCGAGCTCCATTTGATGGGGTGCAAGAACGGGGTCTGAATCCTGTAGGCCGGCCACTGCACGGATGCCCTCAATGTCTGAGGTGTCTGAGAGGGCAAAGACGACGCCAGCAACCTTGCGAGAGAGGAGGGGAACCCAGACAGCGTGGCCCGGGCGGAGGGTTACGTTTGAAGGAATACGATAGGTGAACGTACGGTCTGGGCCGACCTGAGCATCAACGGCGATTTCCGCATACTGGGGCTTTAAATCTGACAGCCGCTCAGCTTGAGCAGCCATTGCACATCACCTTACCCCAGACTGGGAGTTTCTTGTGAAAGCCTACGCCTTGGGCTCGTCCTCTTTGGCCTCAGGTTCGTCTGCAGCAGGAGCTTCCTCTGCCGGTGCCTCTTCAGGCTCGCCCGCGGGTACTTCTGCAGCAGCTTCTTCTGCTACGGGTTCTTCGGTAGCAGCTTCAGCAACAGGCTCTTCAGTGGCGGCTTCGGCTTCTGGTTCAGCGGCAGCTTCTTCGGCAGGGGCTTCGTCAGTTGCAGCTTCTTCTGTAGCAGCTTCGGCTTCAGAGGTCTCTGTGGCTTCAACGGCAGCTTCTTCTGCTACGGGTTCCTCTGTGGCAACCTCAGCAACGGGCTCTTCCGCGACTTCCTCTACGGCCTCAAGCTCTTCTTCCGGCTCAATTACATCTTCCAGGGGAGCAAGAATCGCGCTGGCTTTGCGCCACTCGGGGACGACAGTCAGCTCCTTGATACGAGCAGCCCTGCCGGAGAGTTCCCGCAGGTAGAAGAGCTTGGCACGGCGAACCTTGCCATAGCGTTGGATAAGGACTGAATCAACGTGGGGTGAATAGATAGGGAACGTACGCTCAACACCAAAACCTTTGGCGATATGCCGGACGGTGAAGCATGCAGCGGGGCTGGTGCCTCCGGTGCGCCTGATTACCACGCCAATGAAGGGCTGGATCCTGGAACGTTCGCCTTCAGTGACCCGATAGTTCACCTGAACAGTATCGCCTGCCCGAAATTCCGGGATGTTTCGGTTCTTTTTGAGTTCTACAAGATGATGGGCGTCCATGATGGTTCCTCTAGCTATAAGTAAGTTTCGTTACAACCTGTCTATCTTACACGACCCAGACATGACCGGCAAGCCAAGGCGATGCCCTAGACCCAGCCCAATACCGGGCTCTAAATGCTCCTGGTAAACCAGAGATGCTTTCCGTCTTTGTACCGGGAGGTCCCATTGGAAAACCCGTGCTTGACGTACAGCGCTACGGAAGCTGTGTTCATCTCGTTCGTCTCAAGGGTGATGCCGCGACACTCTCTGGCCGCAGCCCTCTTAATCGCAAATTCGATGAGCGCTGATGCTACGCCTGCCCTCCGGTACTCCGGCCAGACGAAGAGGTTCTCCAAGCGGGCCTCGTTACCGGAGAGCCACAGCGAGTACTCGTAACGCTGCTCGATGTAGCCGAGGTATTTCCCTGCTTCATCCTGTGCGACGAAGAACTCCCTGTTCTCCTGACCAAGCAGCCGTTCAAGGCTTGCTCGAATGTCGGCCTCATCTGGTGAAGTTCGCTTCAGAACGTCCCTGAACTCTGCCACCATCGCCACCAGGTCTTCGAGGTGTTCCTTGGTGGCGAGGATGACTTCAGTGTTCATGTCTAGGCTTTATACTCAGCGGTTCCGGATTAGACCCAGAACTTCTCTTCAATGAAGGAGAACCCCTTGGCCTTGGCTTCGATGCCTACATCCTCAATCATGCCGGGATGTCCGCAGGCATAGATCAGGGTATCGGCAGGATCAATACCAAACTCTTCCAGGTACTTGCCAACAACGGCGTTTGCCCTGCCGGTCTCGCCGGTCCAGTCCTTGCTCTTCTCTTCTGCGGGCCTGCTCAAGGTGGCCACGAACTTCACGGTATCAGGGTGGTCCGCCGCCATCTGTGCAAGCTCATCGTCATACCCGAACTCACCGGGGTAGCTTGCGCCCTCGATGACATAGAACTTGTGGCCGGTCTCGCCTTTATGGAAGTAGTCACGGAGGATGCTTACAAAAGGAACGACGCCCGTCACAGTAGAAACCATGAAGTGGCTCTGGAACTTGGGCGACATTACAAAGACACCCTTGGCTCGGGGACGGATGGACACGGTGTCGTCGATGGCGAGCTTCCACAACAGTGGCGTCAACTCGCCCTCAGGCACCAACTCGACGAAGAGTTCAAGCCACTTCTCGTCGGGTGAGGATGAAATCGAATACGCACGTTCGATGCCGTTGACGCCGATGGTGCAATACTGGCCCGGCTTAAACGCAGGGAACGGTATCTCCGGCTCAAGCCACAGCTTGAAGAGGTCATCTGCACATTGTTCTCTTTTGGCTACCCGGGCTCTGGAAAGTTTTGCTGTACGGTCTATAGACGTTGGGGATGGCTGCTGCACGATGGTTGGACGCTCCTTTTCTTAACTTGGGCTTTTAGCTTGGGGCCTTCTCTACCCGAACAGGCATAATATGCAGCCCGGGCACTCTCAACATGGGGTCACAATCACCGCTGGCATCAAGGGCCGTTGCAAGCTCTCCAAAGAGCACTGTTGCGGAGACCACGCCTCTCAGCGTGCCTGTTGTTCTGGCCATACCACGGATGCGGTGTGTGTTAGTTGCTACTTCTATTACCTCCCCTGGTGCAACACCCAGGGAAGCAGCATCCTCTGGGTGTATTTCTAACGCGTCTTCACGGCGAATGGCATTCTTGCCATTGCTCCGAATGATCTCGATCTCTTCTCCGGGCATTGCCAACACTCGGCCAGGAGCGAAGAGGAATTCTGTCCCTCCCGCTACGCGGGGCTGAAAGGGTTCTAGGGCCTGGAGAGCTACACGTTCAGACAGAGACCAGGGCAGTTGCACACTTCCGTCTTCCAGCGCTTCCTGGTTGATAGCAGCGTACGCCGGAACCTTGCTGGCGATCTCGGCGAGTATCGTCATGGGGTCATCGTCACCGAAGTCGGAAACGCCCATGCTTCGGGCAAGCTCGGCGAAAGTGTACGTGCTTGGTCGTGCCTCGCCAGGAGCATCTATGGCCGCTCGGCGTGCCTGTACCCAGCGGTCCAGGTTGGTTACTGTGCCATCTTCCTCTGCAAAGGAGGTCATGGGCAGTACTACGTCAGCGGACTGAGCTAGGTCGTTCAGGAACAGGTCTTGAACGACAAGGAATTCAGTGTGTGGGAGGGCGTGTATCGCCTCGGCAGTGAACAGCGGACTATCGCCGATGATCATTGCAGCTTTGACGTCGCTAGCGACCATTCCCTCAAGCGAGGCAGGGGCGTTAAGGCCAGGATCGCCATCCACAGCAATTTGGCCCGGAATGTATGCCGGGGAACAACCGACATCCAATGCACCCTGACTGTTTGCGCCGGGTCGCAGCGGGAACAGGCCTGCGTTGGGCACCCCTACGTTGCCGGTGACCAGCGCTAGGTCGATGAGCGATTCCGTCAGCGGCGTCCGTGCTTTGACCGCGATGTTGTCGAGCGCGTACACGATGGCCGCTGAGCTTCCGCCTGCGAAGTACCGGGCGGCTGCAGTTATCTTTTCGGCAGGGACACCGGTGGTCTCAGCCACCCCGTCCAGGTCATAGGCCGCGAGTGATGCTTTCAACTCATCCAGGTTTTCAGTCTTACTGGCGATGAAGTCAGCATCCTGCAAATCCTCATCAAGGATGACCTTCATCATCCCGCCAATCAGCGTATTCTCAGTGCCGGGGAACGGTCTCAGCCAGAGATCGGCGTACCGGGTCAGTTCAACCTCGCGGGTATCCACGACGATGAGCTTGTTACCCTTTTTGTGGCCCTTCTTGATGGGTATCGCTGCAACGTTGTGCTCTTCCGTGGTGTTGCTGTTCACAACAAGGACGCATCCTGCGTCTTCAAGCTCGGTCACGGTGCCTGTGGCTGCCATGTTGCCAAGTCGACGGCCCAGGGGCTCGACCAGTTCAATGCGATGGTCGATTGATAGGTCTACGTTGTTCGTACCCATGACTATGCGCGCAAACTTGCCAGCCATATACGCCTGCTCGTTGGTCGCACGTGGTGACACCAGCAACGAGAATGCATCGCCTTTATAGTCGGGAAGGCGTGATGCAATGATGCTTAATGCTTCTTCCCAGGATGTCTCAACCAACTCGCCGTGCTTCTTGATCATGGGAGTCTTGATGCGGTCAGGCTTGTTCACGAACTCGTTGCCGAACTTACCCATGTAGCAGAGCTGGCCGACGCTGACGGGAGAGTCCCAATCGCCTATGGAACGGATGACGCTTCCGCGTGAATCAACTTCCAGGTTGACCTGACAACCAACGGAGCAGTGAGTGCAGGTGGTCTTGACGGTCTTCACCGCCTTGTCCCACTTGTGGTCGCGCTCTGTCAGTGCACCTACGGGGCAGACATCGATGCATGCGCCGCAGAACTCGCATCCGGACTCCAGCAGCGACGACCCAAAGGACGTGCCCACCAGGACGGTCCCGGAGCGCTCGATCATGGTCACTGCATCATCGCCACGGATCTCTTCACATACGCGAACGCAGCGGGCGCAGACAATACAGAGGTTGTAATCACGGTCGTAGAACGGGTCGCCCGTCTCTACCTGCAAGTTGCGATAGTTGTAGGTGAGGGACGTTTCCATGTTCACGCCAATGAAACGGACGGTGTCCTTGAGTTCACATCGCTCGTTCTTGGGGCACACCACGCACCGGTCAACAACGCTGACGTGTCGCAGACAGATGTCATCGGAGCCACACAACTCGATGCGATGGCAGGTCAAACACCCGTGGGGGTGCTCAGAGAGCAGCAGGTCAAGGATGCCGTGGCGAAGG
>CAUZTE010000085.1:0-6300 GCA_963582565.1 Dehalococcoidia bacterium
ATGTCCTGCGACCACAGGATGTGATCCAGGAGATATCCGATAGTACAGACGGCAAGGCCATCATCGCCACGGGAGTGGGCCAGCACCAGATGTGGGCTGCGCAGCTGTACAAGTTCAAGGAGTACAACAGCTTCATCACATCGGGCGGACTTGGCGCCATGGGCTTTGAGACACCATCGGCGATGGGCGCTCAGGTAGGACTGCCGGACAGGACTGTGTGGACAATCGCTGGCGATGGCGGCTTCCAGATGACCTTGATGGAGCTTGCCACCATGGTGGAGAACCACATTCCCGTCAAGATTGCGCTGATAAACAACAACTCGTTGGGGATGGTCCGGCAGTGGCAGGACATCTTCTACAACCATGACTACGTGGCCACGCTGTACTCTGGCAATCCGGATTTTGTGAAGCTGGCAGAGGCTTACGGCTTGCGTGGCATCAAGGTGACTAGGAAGGACGAAATCGGCCCCGCGGTCAAACAAGCGATGGAATGGAATGGGCCGGTGCTAGTGGATTTCCAGGTGGAGCAGACGGAGAACGTCTATCCGTTCATCCCGCCAGGAACGGGCGTGGACAACATCGTGGAAGACCCAAGGCTCGTACAGAAGCGCGTGAAATGACACAGAAGAACGGAAAGATGCAGCAGCACACGGTAGTGGCACTGGTCTATGACAGGCCAGGTGTCTTGAACCGCGTTGTCAGCATGGTACGACGTCGTGCGTTCAACATCGGCAGCCTGGCGGTCGGCCACTCTGAGACCCCGGGTCTTTCTCGCATGACCTTTGTCGTCGAGGGCGATGACAAGATTCTGGAACAGGTGACCAAGCAGCTCCGCAAGCTGGTGGACGTGGTGCGCGTGTCAGACCTGAAGGGTGTGAACGCCGTGTATCGCGAGCTGTCGCTTGTTCGAGTGAGCGCCAATGCCACGACTCGGAGTGAGATTATCCAGATTGTGGACATCTTCCGAGCCAACATTGTGGACGTGGGCCACGATTCGCTTATCATTGAGGTCACCGGCGACGAGGAAAAGCTGGAATCGCTGGTGACGCTGCTGAACCCGTTTGGCGTCCTGGAGATTATGCGCAGTGGCCGATTGGCTATGGTCCGTGGTATCCAAGGGGACTCCGGCGCTAACGGCAATCCAAGCGATGCTGAAGGTACGCTGACTGACGGTACCCAATGGGCCCGGCAGGATGGCGACGAGGCGAAGGCAACGCCGTTACTGCCACCCGGTTAATATACGAAGCAACGAAAAATTAAACAGGAAACGGAAGGGAATCACTGCATGGCTACGATGTACTACGAAAAAGATGGGGATCTATCGATTCTTAAGGACAAGACTGTTGCCATTCTCGGTTACGGAAGCCAGGGCCATGCTCATGCTTTGAACCTGAAGGACAGTGGCCAGAACGTCATAGTTGGGCTCTACAAGGGCAGCAAGTCCTGGGCCAAGGCCGAAGAGGCTGGCCTCAAGGTTGCAGAGGTTGCAGATGCCGTCAAACAGTCAGATGTCATCATGATTCTTGTTCCTGACATGAAGCAGAAGCAAGTCTATGACGAGTCTATCGCTCCGAACCTGGACTCCAGCAAGACGCTGATGTTTGCCCACGGCTTTGCAATCCACTTCAAGATGATTATTCCTCCGGCAGACGTAGATGTCGCCATGATCGCTCCCAAGGCCCCCGGCCACAGGATGCGTGAGATTTTCACCCGGGATATGGGTGTCCCTTCACTCATCGCGGTGTATCAGGATCCGTCAGGTCATGCCAAGGAGACAGCGTTAGCTTACGGTATCGGCGTCGGCTCAGGCCGCGCTGGGATTCTGGAGACCACGTTCAAGGAAGAGACAGAGACTGACCTCTTTGGTGAGCAGTCTGTGCTCTGCGGCGGCGTCACCTCCCTCATCCAGATGGGGTTTGAGACACTTGTAGAGGCGGGTTACCAGCCGGAAGTCGCATACTTTGAATGCATGCATGAGGTGAAGCTCATCGTTGACCTGCTGTACCAGGGTGGCATGTCCTACATGCGCTACTCGGTCAGCGAGACAGCGGAGTACGGTGACTACAGTCGTGGCCCCCGGGTCATCGACGAGCATGTACGAGAGACCATGCGCACGGTGCTTAAGGAGATCCAGAGCGGCGAGTTCGCCAAAGAGTGGATTGCTGAGAACGATGAAGGTCTCAAGCGCTTCACTCAGCAGCGCAAAGAGGGTGCTGAGCATCCCATCGAGAAGGTGGGCGCTGAGCTTCGTGCAATGATGCCCTGGCTGCAACAGACTATCTAAACACAAGCGGAGAGATACTTCGCTTCGCTCAGAATGACAGTTAATGGGTTGATAGGAGTCAGATAATGATGGCAAATGGGGAGGGTCTCCGCGCAGTCGACGTCCCGGGTTTCTCGGGACAAGACTGCGTTGTCCTTACAACTCTTTCTTATATTGCATAACACGAAGAGAAAGAGTAATAGGAGAATACGACAATGGCTGAGGACAGAGTACGCATATTTGATACCACACTGCGTGACGGCGAGCAGGCGGCGGGCGCTGCCATGACTGGCGACGAAAAGCTGGAGATTGCTAAGCAACTCGAGAAGCTGGGCGTCGACATCATCGAAGCGGGGTTTGCCGCGTCATCACCCGGAGACATGGAATCGATCAAACGCATCGCCAAGGAGATTAAGAAAGCCACGGTGTGCTCGCTTGCCCGGGCCAACCCGGACGACATCGACGCGGCGTGGGAGTCCATCAAAGAAGCTGTGCATCCCCGTATCCATACGTTCATTTCCAGTTCTGACATCCACATGCAGCATCAGCTTCGGAAGAACCGCGAAGAGGTTATTGATATGGCCGTGGCTGCGGTCTCCCGGGCCAAGGGCTATTGCGAGGACGTGGAGTTCTCGCCCATGGACGCCACACGTACAGACCCGGAGTTCCTGTACGCGCTGGTGCAGGCCGCCATTGATGCAGGAGCTACAACCATCAACATCCCCGACACCGTTGGCTATGCTGTACCGGAGGAATTCGGTGCGCTGATTGCCAGCGTCATTGAGAACGTGCCCAACATCGATAAAGCGATTATCAGCGTCCACTGCCACAACGACCTGGGGCAGGCGGTGGCCAACAGTTTGGCTGCGGTGAAGAATGGAGCACGACAGGTAGAGGGCTGCATCAACGGCATCGGCGAGCGAGCGGGCAACACGGCGCTCGAAGAGGTCATCATGGGTATCCACACTCGCCAGCAGTACTTCCAGACCACCGTTGGCATTGATACGACACAGATTTACCCCACAAGTCGGATGGTCAGTGAGATCACCAACTTCCCGGTGCAGCCGAACAAGGCCATCGTTGGAACCAACTCCTTCAGACACGCATCAGGCATCCACCAGGATGGGATAATCAAGGAACGCACCACCTACGAGATCATGGATCCCAAGGACGTGGGCTGGGTAGGCGAGACTATGGTGCTGTCCAAGCTCAGCGGTAGGGCCGGGCTTCGCTCCCGTATGGAAGAGCTGGGTTACACCATGGATAAGGAAGAACTGGACAGGGTGTTCAAGTCCTTCAAGGTACTTGCAGATAAGAAGCGTGAAGTTACTGACCGGGACCTGGAATCATTGATGGCGGAAGACCGTCGGGTTGAAGAAGTACAAGGCTTCCATGTGGAGTCTGTAGCCATCGTGACAGGTACGGGCCTGACTCCCACAGCTACGGTAGTCATGACTACACCTGATGGTGAGAAGCGCACAGAGAAGATGGAAGGCAATGGCCCTGTGGACGCAGTCTGCAATGCCGTCGTCTGCATCATCGGCGTGCAACCCAAGCTGGACGAGTACAGCGTACGTTCTATCACCCAGGGCTTGGATGCCGTGGGCGATGTGACGGTGCGTTTGCGCCATGAGGACCGAATCTACACTGGCCGCGCAGCTGACACCGATATTCTGGTGGCCAGCGCCAAGGCGTATACCAACGCTATGAACCGGCTGCTGGCCCTTGACGGCACTGAAGTCCAAGGCGAGATGCAGGGCGTCTAATTTTCCCTGCGCTCCAATGGTCTAAGTAGTAGGGGCGGTGGCTCCGCCTCAGCTACGACTACGAGAATATACATAGAGTGAGGTTAGTGTTATGCCCGGAAAGACGATGTTTGAGAAGATTTGGGACGCTCATGTGGTGTCGGAAGAGGCGGGCAAGCCCTCGGTCATCTACGTAGACCTCCACCTGGTGCATGAAGTGACATCGAACCAGGCGTTCGATGGACTGCGTTTGGCGAAACGGGGTGTGCGTCGGCCCGACCTTACGATGGCGACTGCCGACCATGACATTCCGACTACCGACCGCTCCAAGCCCATCGAAGACCCCATTGCCGTCCAGCAGTTGGAGCATCTGGCCAACGATACCAAGGAGTTCAACATCCAGTTCGCGGATATGCACAGTCCCCTGAACGGGATTGTCCACGTGGTGGGGCCTGAACAGGGCAATACGCAGCCTGGGAAGGTCATTGTGTGTGGAGATAGCCACACGGCCACTCACGGCGCGTTTGGGGCATTTGCGCTGGGCATTGGCACCTCAGAGGTTGAGCACGTGCTGGCCACCCAGACGCTGCGACAGAACAAACATAAGACTATGCAGATTGACGTGGACGGGCCGCTGCCCTTCGGCGTCACGCCCAAAGACCTTATCCTGGCCATCATCGGCAAGATCGGCATCTCCGGCGGCACGGGGCACGTTATAGAGTACACAGGCCAGGCCATCCGCGAGATGTCCATGGAAGGCAGAATGACCGTCTGCAACATGTCGATTGAAGGCGGCGCCCGGGCAGGGATGGTCGCTCCCGACGAGACGACGTTCGAATACATGCGAGGTCGCGCCAACGTACCCCAGGGTGACGCTTTCGACGAGGCTGTTGAGAAGTGGAAGCTGCTTCCATCGGACCCGGACGCTGTGTACGACGCAGTGGTAACGATTCATGCAGCATCGCTTGAACCCCATATGACGTGGGGCACGAACCCGGGCCAGGTAATCAGTATCACCGGCGCTGTGCCGGACCCTTCGTCCTATCCCGACCCCGCTGATCGGGAAAGCGCAGAGCGAGCGTTGATATACATGGACTTGGAAGCGAACACACCGATGACAGAGATTAAGATCGACCGGGTGTTCATCGGCTCCTGCACCAACTCCCGCATAGAGGACCTCAGGGCCGCAGCGGCGGTTGCTAAAGGCAAGAAGGTAAGCTCTAGCGTAGGAGCAATGGTGGTTCCCGGCTCCTACAACATCAAGCAACAGGCGGAAGCCGAAGGGCTGGACAAGATATTCACCGACGCTGGTTTCGAGTGGCGCAACGCTGGCTGCTCTATGTGTCTGGCGATGAACCCGGATCACCTGGAGCCTGGCGAGCGGTCTGCATCGACGTCCAACCGCAACTTCGAGGGTCGACAGGGCAAGGGCGGACGAACGCACCTGGTGAGCCCGGAGATGGCAGCAGCAGCGGCCATAGCAGGCCATTTCGTCGACATACGCGACTGGGAAGGCTAAGCCCCAGGGCGAGCCCTGGACCCAAGCTACCTGGCGGGTGCCAAAAAGGAATTATTCCTTAGGGAGTTCACCAACCGTTCATCCTGTCCGAACCAAGCAGAAGGTTCGGACTCCGGCGCTTCAGTTTACGCCGGAGAGCTTGTCGGAGGATGGCGAAACAAGATTACAAGCTGTAAGGAAGCCTAGGAGGAAACGATGGACCCATTCAAAAAGCATTCTGGCGTGGTGATGCCCCTGGACCGGGTCAACGTAGACACGGACCAGATCATCCCCAAGCAGTTCCTGAAACGTGTTGAGCGAGACGGCTACGAGGACTTCCTGTTCTTCGACTGGCGCTTCAACGAGGACGGCACCCCGAACAAGGACTTTGTACTGAACCACCCGGGCTACAAGGACGCCTCTGTGCTGGTGGCTGGTAGGAACTTCGGCTGCGGTTCGTCACGTGAGCATGCACCGTGGGCATTGCAGCAGTACGGCTTCAAGGCGATCATCTCGCCCAGCTACGCCGATATCTTCTATAACAACTGCTTCCAGAACGGTTTGCTGCCTGTGACGCTGGACGAGGTCTCTGTGGCGCACATCACGGCACAGGCCAAGGAGATTCCTGGCTATGCGGTGACCGTTGACCTGGAGAACTGCGTGGTGTCCGACAACGAGGGCTTCCAGGTTTCCTTCAGTCTGGACGAGTTCAAGCAGTATTGCTTGCTGAACGGCCTCGACGACATTGGCATTACGCTGAAGGATGAGGACGCCATATCAGCATTTGAGGCCAA
>CAUZTE010000086.1:0-6287 GCA_963582565.1 Dehalococcoidia bacterium
CTTTCCGGCCTCCATGTCCAGGGCGTTGGCAGCAAGAATGCGGTCAGCGTCCGTCTCAAGCGCTTTAGCGATGTTCTCAAGGGCCTGGTTTTTGATGTCAGAGTTCGTCCGGGACAGGACTCGGGAGGCAGCGCGAGCCGCTATTCCCTTGCTTTCCAGTTCCGGCGTTATTGCTGTTGCCATATCATCTTCCTATCGTCCCGGTTCTACCTAAGAAGCTGGTCCGTGTTTGTCGAGAAAGCTTCGCTACAGCCCACTCGAAGCAGAAGCATCACGGTGAGTCGGCGGGAACCACGTCCCCAAAGGCTCACCGGACAGGAGTCTGGTCAGCACATCGGGTTCACGACCGTCAGCAATCACCACCGATGTCCCGGTTGCGGTAGCCTGTCTGGCCGCGCTGATCTTGGTCACCATGCCGCCACGGGCACGATCGCTCAACGGGCCGCCAACTTCGGCTTCAAGGGCGTCCAGGTCTTCCACCACAGGTATGAGTTGCACGTCCTTGTGGGTGTTTGGGTCAGCGGAGTAGAGCCCCGCAACCTCGCCCAGAATTACCAGCAAGTCGGCCTCCACCAGCCTGGCAACCACACCCGACAGGGTATCGTTGTCGCCGATGACCACGCCCTCAAGCTCGTCCACAGCCACCACGTCGTTCTCGTTGATGATAGGCACCACACGTAGTCGCAGCAGCTCCCGCAACGTGTTCTGGGTGTTCAGGCGATGCACGTCATCGTCGATGTCGCCACGAGTCAAAAGGGCTTGGGCCACGGACACGTTGCTCGCCGCGAAAAGCCCCTCGTACACCTGCATCAACTTACTTTGGCCCACAGCCGCCAGCGCCTGCCTGAGCGTCACGTTATCGGCAGGGTCTGCGCTACCGTTAAGGGCTTGTCGACCTGCCGCTACGGCGCCCGACGATACCACCAGCACTTCGATGCCACATTGGTGCAGCGCGACGATCTGCGCGACCAGTTTGGCCATGATGTCCAAATCAAGCACATCCACGCCGCCTGTTAGAAGGCCCGTACCAAGCTTGACCACCACTCGCTGAGCATCAGCAAGCGGACGTTTGGAATCCGGCCCTGTTGTCATCGCCATAGGTCTGCCTTACGTGTGAGATACGGTTATTAGTATACAACAGGGACCTTTAGTCTCCGCCAGAGGCCACACGGGTTTTAGTCCCCTCGCCGCAGCGATACATAACCCCCGCAGGAGGCAATATATCCCATGCTACAATGAGTGCAGGAAAAGGCCAGCGTTTTGCACGCTGGCCCCTTTTGGCGTGTCTGGGACTTGAATCCCCTCGCCGCAGCGACATATAACCGGCTTTAGTCCCCCGCAGGATGCGACATGCCCGCTGGATGGCAACGTATATCTGAGACTGGCCTGAGGGCCAGAGAGGCCGAACACAGCGGGCTTTAGTCCCCGCCGGAGGCAATACGCGAATGGGTCTTTCAGGGATTTTGGACATGGTTCAGGAATCGCCCACCTACCAGGGTGCGTTGGCAACATTGGCCTCCGCGGTCAATGGTGCTGGGCCCCTTCGCGTTACGGTTCCTGACGCCGCACGTACCTACCTCATCGCATGCCTATGCCGCGATTTACATCGCACGATGCTGCTTGTGACTGCCAAGCCGGAAGACGCCGACCGTTTATCCGACAACCTCGCTATCATCTTCAGTAAGGAAGACGGGTCAGAAACCGGGAGTATGTTTCCCATACTACGATTGCCTGAGGGCGAAGCCCTTCCCTACGAACGACTCGCCGAGGACGCAGATATTTCCCACGGTCGCTTGAACGTCCTCTCAGCCCTTCTTCAGCAGAAGTACAATCAATCAGCTGAACCTGGTAAAGGGAAAGGTCCAGGGCGCGCCCTGGGGCTGGCCCTTGTAGGGTCTGTGGCTGCGCTGTCCCAGCGGATGCTTCGACCCAGTGAGTTTGAGGATGCCACCCACGTTCTAGAAATAGGCCAGTCCGTTCAGATAGGGCCGCTGCTGGCCAAGTGGGCTGCTATGGGCTACGTGTTGGAAGCCACCGTGGAAGTGCCAGGCACCGCCAGCCGCCGAGGTGGGATATTGGACATCTTCCCGCCCAGTGAGAACCAGCCCTTCCGTATCGAGCTTTTCGGCGACACCATAGAGGACATCCGACCCTTCGACCCCTCCTCACAGCGCTCATCACCAACGGTTCAGCGTGTCACCATCTCCCCGGCGCTCGATCATAGAGGCACCACGGGGTTGGACGGCGCACAGATTGCAGACACCGCCGGACTTGAAGCCCTGTTGGAGCAGTTGGGTGCCGTTCAACAGACCACAGAGCCGATGCAACGCATGCAGGAAGACCTGGAGCGACTTCGGAGCGGTGAAGTCATAGAAGAAGCGGGGTTCTACGCAGGTTTCCTCTGCGATGGTAGCGTCACAGACTACCTTCCCGACGATACCGTGGTGGTAATGGTGGAGCCGGACAGGGTATCCCAGGAAGCTGTTGAGTTGGAGACCCAAGGGGATACCCTGCGCGCAGCCAAGATTGCACGCAACGAACTCCCGGAGGACTTCCCCTCCCCCTGGTGGCCCTGGAACGTGGTTGAAGAGCATATCAACGGCCACTCAGCCAAGCTGCACCTCAACTGGCTTACATCGTCAAAGGAACGGGCTAAGGCCGGCGGAGTCCTAACCGCCGTGCCAGCAACAAGCTTCTGGGGCAAACTGGACGCCTTCGCCACAGCAGTAGGCCACCGTACCCGCGAGGGTGCGCGGGTGGTCATACTCTCCAACCACGCTGAACGACTTAAAGAAGTTCTGGAAGACTACGGCGTCGGCGCAAAGCTCTGGACTGACTTGGACGAAGCCCCGGACGTTGGAGCAGTCGCGCTGGTGGCAGCACCACTACCGGAAGGCATGAACATGGAACTCCCCTCCGGTGCGCTGACGGTATTTACGGACGCAGAGGTCTTCGGTCACGCCAAACGTAGACGTTCCATGCGAAAGCACGCGCAACGTCGTGAAGCATTCCTCACTGAGTTGGTGCCCGGCACCTACGTCGTCCATGTCGATCACGGCATCGGCCAGTTCACCGGTGTTCGAAAAGTCGCAGGGGATCACGGCGAGCGTGAGTACCTTACGTTGGAGTACGCTGAGGGCGATAAGCTCTTCGTCCCCTCGGAGCACCTTGATCGACTCTCACCCTACCTGGCCCCCGGCGATAGTTCGCCTACGCTTACTCGACTAGGCAGCCAGGAGTGGGCCAAGGCCAAGGAGCGCGCGCGCAGCTCGGCCAAGGAGATGGCAGGGGAGTTAGTGGCCCTCTATGCCGCCCGACAGGTGCTACCCGGTCATGCTTTCTCACCGGATACGGTCTGGCAGAAAGAGATGGAAGACGCCTTCCCCTTCACGGAGACTCGAGACCAGTTAGAAGCCATTGACGCGGTCAAAGACGCAATGGAGGCGCCGCATCCCATGGACCACCTGATCTGCGGTGATGTGGGCTACGGTAAAACGGAGATTGCCATCCGCGCAGCGTTCAAAGCGGTGCAGGACGGGAAGCAAGTCGCGATCCTCTGCCCCACAACCATATTGGCCCAACAGCACTACGCTACCTTTTCGGACAGGCTTAGCCCATACCCGGTTCGTATTGAAGTGCTCAGTCGTTTCCGCACCCCGCAGGAGCAGCAGGAGACCATCAAAGCCCTGCGCGATGGCACGGTGGACATCCTCATAGGTACGCACCGCATCCTCCAGAAGGATGTGGACTTCAAGGACCTCGGACTGGTTGTCGTCGATGACGAGCAGCGGTTCGGCGTCGCGCACAAAGAGCGTTTCAAGCAGCTTCGCCGTGAGGTGGATGTGCTCACCCTGACGGCCACTCCTATCCCGCGAACCCTCTCGATGGCGCTGGCGGGTGTCCGCGATATGACAACCGTCCACACGCCGCCGGAAGAGCGCCTGCCTGTGCGCACCTTCGTCTCAGAGTACGAAGACAGCATCGTGCAGGAAGCCGTCCTGCGAGAGCTTGATAGAGGCGGACAACTCTTCTTCCTCCACAACCGCATCCGTACCATCCATGAATGGGCCAATCGTATTCAGGAGCTTGTGCCACAGGCCAAGGTCTCCGTAGGCCACGGCCGCATGGAAGAAGACGAGTTGGCAGGGGTCATGAACGACTTCATGGACGGCAAAACAGATGTACTGGTCTCCACCACTATCATTGAGGCTGGCCTGGACTTGCCCAACGCTAACACTATCATCGTGCATCGCCCGGAACTGCTGGGTCTTGCACAGATGTACCAGCTACGGGGCAGGGTTGGCCGCGGTGGGCGCCACGCCTATGCCTACTTCCTGGTACCCCCCGGTACCCGCATGACGGAGGCTGCTCAGAAGAGACTCAAAGCCATCGTCGCCTACCAGGAGTTGGGGGCTGGCTTCCGCATCGCCATGAAAGACCTGGAGATACGCGGCGCAGGCAACATCCTTGGGCCGGAGCAGAGTGGGCTTGTCCACGCGGTCGGCTTCGATCTGTACACGCGATTGCTTGAAGAAGCCGTAGCTGACCTGAAGGCCCAGGACAACGGCGAGACCCCGGTGCGCCGAGTGGAGCCCCCTCAGGTAGCTGTGGATCTACCGCTGGAGGCGTTCATCCCGGAGGACTACATTGAGGACCTGCCACTGCGATTGGGCGCGTATCAACGACTAGCCCGGGCCGCCGACACCGAAGAGGCCGTCATCATTGGCGAGGAGCTACGTGACCGCTTCGGACCCGCGCCGGAGGCTGTCGATAACCTGATATACGTGGTCCGTGTCAAAGTGTTGGCCGGCGCAGCGGATGTGGAGACGGTCATCCGTGAGGGAAGCAGCATCGCCATCAGGCTTCGCAACGGAGTCGGTGGAGCGCGTCCGCTGCTGCAGAAAGACCTTGGCACCGTGGCGCAGGTAGGCGATTCCCTGGTGCGACTGCCCCTTAAAGGTCAATGGACAGAGATATTGGTGTGGGTGCTGGAGCGCATGGCGTCCTTCCGAGAGAAGATGTTGGACATGGCAGAAGCTGCCCAACAGCCCCAAAGCTAAGCCTGTCTGGCGAAGGGCAGCGTAAGCAACCCGCTCGGTGATTCCATAACGAAGTCCGGGTTCGCACGTGCGGCGCGGCTTGCGCCATCGGGTACGCCCCACGTAGCCAGGCAACTCCAACACCCCGCGGCTTGAGCAGCCTGGATGTCCGTGACTGTATCGCCGATCACCAGCGCATGCTCAGGTGGAACGCCCAATCGATTCAACGCCTTGAGTACCCCCTCGGGGTGCGGCTTGGTCTCAAGCACATCGTCAATGCCAATCACGACCGGGAACATGCCTGTAAGCCCGAGCTCCTCTAACTCGACTGCCACTCCTGCAGCAACTCCTTCCATGTGAAACGACCTGGCTTTTTGCGTCACCAAGCCCTGGGAAATGGTCTGACTCTCTAACCTGTGAAGAAGGGCATGTACCCCGGGATATATCTGCAGCAGGCCTGGCTCCTTGGTCCAATACAGACTCTTGTAACGCTCAAACAGGTCGCTTGGCTTGCCCAGCTTGTCTGATAGGCCGATGAGTGACAGCTCAAAGTTCGTTTCCGGCAGGTTTAGCATGAACCCCAACGGGTCAATCCCTTCGATGTCCGTATCGCGAAAGACCTGCGTCAGCGCATAGACGCGCGCACCTATCGAATCTGCCAGCGTATCATCGAAATCCCATACTACCGCTGACAGCTTTTTCGGATATCTTCCACCGGCCATATTCACCAGGCCTCCCGCCTCGTATCTCCAATCAGAACTCAAGTCCCAGAGTAGCATGACAACACCATTGACACCTTTTGCGGGCCAATGGTACTCTAGCCCGTAGTGACCACGTAAAACTACTCTAATTGGCGCAAGCCTCAAAGGGGAGAGTCAAATGATTGAAGTAACAACAGAAGCCGTTGAAAAGCTTAAGTCCATCATGGTAGACGAAGATGCCATGGACGCCGCCCTCCGGGTGGTTGTCGTTCCCGCCGGTGATGGCGTGCAGTACATGCTGACCCTGGAGTCCGAGCAGAATGACGACGATGTCCTCACGGAGATTGATGGCGTTCGCGTGTTGATCGATGCCGACAGCGCTCCCATCATGGAAGGCGCCAAGATCGATTACATTGAAGACCTGATGCGAAGCGGGTTCATCATTGATAACCCCAACATCGCAATGTCCACGGGCGGCTGCGGCTGCGGTGGCAATTGCTCCTGCGGCGGCCACTAACCTCTAACGGTGTACCAATAAAAAACCGGC
>CAUZTE010000087.1:0-6139 GCA_963582565.1 Dehalococcoidia bacterium
CTGCGACTTACCCGTGTTCGCTGCCACAGTCTCTATCGCCTTGGTGCGGTCCTTGTCGCCCAGCTTGCCCAAACCCGTCGCCAGGGGGCTGTAGGCGATGACGGTAACGCCCTGTTCCTGGCAATACGCAAGCAACGCCGATTCAATAGAGCGATCTATCAGGCTGTACCGCACCTGGTTGGTCACGATTCTGGCATTGGCCAGCGAGTTCTGGGCCTCCTGCATCTGGCCCACGGAGAAGTTGCTGACGCCGATGAAACGGATTTTGCCGGCATCCACCAATGACTCCATCGCTCCCATAGTCTCAGCAATGGGTATCTCGTCGTTGGGCCAGTGGATCTGATAGAGGTCAATCACGTCGACGTTTAATTTCTTGAGACTCTGGTCGGCAGCCTTCAGGAGGTCTTTCTCATGGAGGTTTCCGGGCGAGACTTTGGTGGCCAGGAAAACCTTGAGGCGGATACCATCAAGAGCCTTCCCCACCTCTTCTTCGTTCCTGTAGCCCTCTGCGGTATCTATGAAACCCGCACCCAACTCCACAGCCCGTCTGAAGGGTTCAGCCCCACCAGTGTATTTCCACGTTCCCAGACCAATGTCCGGTATCTGTACCCCTGAAGTCCCCAGTTCCTGGAAGTCCATGTAGTCTCCACGGCCAAATATTGAGTTCTAGCGGCCATCACCAAGCACGGGTGGCTGCGGCGGTTCGTCTATCTCAAATGGAGCGTCGTCCTCATTGTTTCCCTGACCCAGCTCCGACATTGGCGATGTGGTGCCAATCACTGTCTGCGCCTGTTGCACTCCCGCGGGGGCACTGAGGGCTGGCAGTGTATCGAGCAGCGTACCTTCCAGCACGTTCAACTTTGGCTGAATGTCGGATACGCCGCTGATGAGCTTGCCAAGCTCGAACACCGCTCCCCGCATGGTGACCCGAACATCGCTCACGATGCCTGCTCGCTCCGCACCGAACCCGCCCTGGTCGGCACGTGCAGTGGTGGAATAAGCCTCGCCTCGCCACTCCAGACCGACCTCGTACTTCCTACCCTCGAACGCGTACTTGAGCACGAAGTAGCCGACAACCAGCGGCAGAAGCGCAATACCGACGATGCCGGCAGCCCATTTCTTTTTGGCAGCGCCACCCTTGGACTGGCGAGCGTGGGCAATCAATGCCCCTTCAAACTCCGCAACGTTGCCCAGCGGACCCTGGCTCAACGGGACATCAGCAACATCAACCGTGAACCCCTGGGCTTCAAAGGTCTGCACGAAGATGTCCAGCATACGCCGTGGATGGCCGGAGGTTCCTTCCCATCGCCACTGGACAGGCCAACTCTCCATCGTTGCCTTGAGTTCTTCAATATCCATAATTTGCCTTCTCAATTATCTTGGGACGTTTTCCTGTACTTTACGAAACGCCCAAGAACCGCAGACAGTTCCCGGATGCAATCGCCTCTGCGTCCGCCGGGGACAGGCCCAGTTCCTCGAATTCCTTGGCAGGCGTGATGTGTCGCATAAAAAACGGGTAGTCAGAACCTACCATGACCTGGCTTACACCCACCATGTCCAGCAGATACCGCAGAGTCCTTGAATCGAAGAACACATCGTCGTAGTAGAGTTTCTTTGCAGTGACAGAAGGAGCTTCTGCTAGGGCCTCTCGCATGGGCGGGCGTTCCTTCCAGACGTGCTCCATGCGTGGCAGCAGCAGCCCGAACACGCCTCCACCATGACTGAAGCAGATGCGGAGTTCTGGGCAATCCTGAAGGAGACCTCCGGTGATGACGCTTGCAGCGGCCAGGCCGCTCTCTATGGGGAACCCAAGGACGTTATCCAGCACTTCCGGCCCCACAACACGATCCATGAACGTAGGGTGTTGTGAGTGGACGAAGACCGCCAGGCCCAACCGCTCAACCTCTTTGAAGAATCCTCGATATTTTGCTGCGCCAAGGTTCTCGCCGTTCACGTTGCTCAACACTTCCACGCCTTGAAGGCCCATGCTCTTCACTGCGGAAAGCTCCTTTGCCGCAAGGTCAGGGTCCTGCAACGGCACAGCCCCAAGGCCATAGAACTTATCTGGTGATTCCGAAATCATCCTGGCGATGGTCTCGTTCAAGTGCTTCCCAAGCTCCAGACAGTCGGTAGGTGACATGTTGTAGGCCAGCAATTCCGGCATAGGCGAGAGCACCTGCTGGTCGGTGCCCTCACTCGGCATGTCGCCTAAGCGACGCGGTACGCTCCAGCATCGATCGACTACCGTACGGAAGTTCCGCCCGGAAATCATGACGTTGGCCTCGCCGGGCGCAATGTGATCCATGTACGGCCAAGCGTCACCTGCAACCCTTCCACCAAGGGCAGGGAAATGCTCGGGCACAATGTGGGTGTGAACATCTATGACCATGGATATCCGTCCTTCTTCTTTTTGCGTCTGAGACTGGACTGCGGGGCAGAGGGACCGATGTTTGCTAGCACGGCTTTAGTCCCCTCACGCAACGACACATGCCAAGGGTATTATGAATGCCGACACCCCGAAGGGAAAGCACCAAACCTGGGAGGAACCATGGACATTCAAGTCGGACAGAAAGCCCAACGGACAATGACCGTCACCCAGGAGACGGTAGCGGCCTATGCGGCAATCACCGGCGACTACAATCCGCTCCATTTCGATATGGAGTTCACCAGCAAGACACGTTTTGAGCGACTCATGGCCCAAGGCGGCATCACCACGGGGCTGCTGCATGCGCTGGTGGCAATGGGTATGCCCGGCCCCGGAACGGTCTTCGCCAGCCAGTATTGGACGTTCCCCAAACCCGTTTACATCGGCGATACCATCCAGGCGGAGGCGACTGTGACATCGATACACCGTCGATTACCCATGGCTGACCTCGAGTTCCGGCTGGTCAACCAGGACGGGGATGAAGTGCTGACCGGCGAGGCCACAATCTACCAGGCCACACCGCTTACGTAATGGGTAGCGTAGACAGTACGCACGGTTGTTGATACCGTACCCGTACGTAAAAACACCTAATCAGGGAGATATATGGAAACCGTAGCTCTTGGGTCCACAGGCATTCAGGTAACACGACTTGGCTTTGGATTATCGGAGATAGGATCAACACCGATGGAAATCTCAACGGTGGAGAAGTTGCTCAACACCGGCCTTGATGCTGGAATCAACTTCCTTGACACCGCAGCCTGCTACGGCAACAGCGAAGAACTCGTTGGTCTGACCGTGTCCCATCGACGAAGCGAGTACACGCTGGCAACCAAGTGCGGCCACGTCGCCGGCGATTACCAGGGCGAGGCATGGACAGCTCAACTCGTCACGGACAGCATCGACCGAAGCCTTGAGCGCTTGAAGACGGACTACGTTGACCTGGTTCAGCTGCACTCTTGCAAGATCGATGTCCTTGAGCAGGGCGATGTCATTGAAGCGCTGATTAAGGCCAGGGATGCAGGGAAGACGCGGTTCATCGGCTACAGCGGCGATAACGAGCACGCACAGTGGGCTGTGGACAGCGGCATCTTCGCTACCCTGCAGACGAGCTTCAGCATGGTGGATCAGAAGGCGCGAGACGGGCTACTTGCCGCGGCAGAAGCCAAGGGCATGGGTGTCATCATCAAGCGTCCCATCGGCAACATCGTGTGGGGCAAGGCCAGCGTTGCCTCCGCCTACCACCAGAAGTATCTGGAGCGCGCTCAGGCCATGTCAGCCATAGGGCCGGTTGTGGGGGAAGAAGACCCTATCAAGATGGCCATGGGTTTCACTTTTGCTCACAGTCAGGTGGATACCGCAATCGTGGGGACGACGAACCCGGATCACCTGTTATCCAACATCGCCATGCTGGATAAGGGCGTGGAGTTGGCGTCAGAAACAATGGGCACGCTCATCAAGCGCTTTGATGATTTGGGCGCAGAGTGGCAGCAGCTAACCTAGTTGAGCAGGAGCGTCACGCCGAGCCGACGGCTACGGCAACCATGTGGCGCTCCAGTTCCTTCCCCAGGGCTTCCGCGACTTCAAGCCGGTTCTGGTCACCGGAACTCACCACGTAGACCACGCCCAGCAACCGGCCAAGTCGGAAGTCCAGCACTGAAGAGGACACAATACCCTTCGGCCCCTGCTGCATAGCCCTGACACCCACAGCCTCATCGTGGAACTTCCCTTCGAGCACAATCTCATCCACGGAAATCAGGCGGTGCTCAGACCCCAGATTCTCACCCACTTTGGCTTTAAATTCTTCAAGGAACACCTTGGTCATCCAGTTGGAAACCGCGTTCGGACTGTCCATCAGATGCACCACTGTGGCAACCGCAAGATCAGAGCCATCCTGCAACATCGACTCCTCAATCGTGGTAACCCACTCACGCTGGAAGCCGGTGATGCGGCCCAGAGCTCGAAGCTCCTCAGCCGTGTGGCCTGATAGAGGGAGATCGGCCATAGATTGGTTGGTGAGCTCGCCTTCGCGCACAACTTCAAACTCGCTGAAGTCCTGCGGAAGATGCTGTTTGGCAAGGGCCATCCATTGAAGGTCAGTATCGGCGATGTTGTAGGTTGCGCGTGTCAACGCATCTTGCACTGTGGGCTTCACCTCATGCTTTGTGAAATTGCTTCAATACTACCTGGTAGGAATATGGGGTCTCAACGGGTTTTTGAGGCATTTTCGCTTCGAAATCAACCAAAAGAAAGAGGCGTCCCTTAAAGGAGACGCCTCTTTTTGAATCCGAACTAGCTAGACTTCCTACGAATCTCCCACCCGGTTTGGCGGGAGTGCGAGGGAGTCGAACCCACCCGCCCCGTACACGAGGCGCAACGGAGTTGAAGTCCGCAAGAGCCACCGGGCCCCATCCACTCCCATAACCAGGGTAGGTACTACGATTTAGGAAGCGGCTTCTAGAGCGCTGTCCAACCGACGCTTGAGCTGTGCCTTCGGCATGGCTCCGACAATCTGGTCAATGGGCTGTCCATCCTTGAACACGATCAGTGTCGGGATGCTACGGATGCCCAGATGGGTGGGTACGTGGGAATTGGCGTCAACGTCCACCTTCATGAACTTGACTCTGCCATCGTACTCGTCTGAGAGCTCATCTACGATTGGGGCGATCATTTTGCAGGGCTGACACCAGTCTGCCCAAAAGTCCACCAGAACCGGTAGTTCTGATTTTAGAACCTCTTCTTCAAATGTCGCGTCTGTTACTGCTTCGGGCTTAGCCATTGAGAGAACCTCCATGAATTTTTTGGCTGGTGCGTTTGGAGAGTCATCCTCCCCGTTTGCCGCACCTATTTATAAGATGCCGGAACTGCGTGCGCGATGCACGCGCATGGCCGAGGCCACGTGGCCCATAGTGTAGCGACGCGACCTCAAGTTCGCAACCAGGGCCTCAATTGGGCGTCAAAAAAGCTCTTCCTTGCCGGGGTAACTCTGTGGTGCGGACTGATTAACAGGCATTGTATACTTACGGCATGAGACAGCGATCCCAATCCATTCAAGAAGGCTCCGTCTACTACTGGGACAGGTGCTTATTCCACCTGAGTGCGGCTTCTGTCATCCCCCTGATTGGTCTCGCTATTGGCCGTGAATACGCTCTGGGCATGGCAATCATGGCCACTGTGGTCCTGGTGGGCGGAGAGATGGCCCGGTTCCTCATACCTGGTGTGAACGCCTGGTTCATTGAGTGGCTTGGCATGCTGCTGAAGCCAGGGGAAAAGCAACGGATCACTGCAGCTACATACCTTGCCGTGACTTCGCTGGTGCTGTTGCTGATTTTCGATTTGGAAATTGCTTCCCTCGCGTTGCTGTTCCTCGCGTTGGGAGACCCCGTAGCCGGTCTTATTGGGAAGCGGTTTGGGCGATTGCGATGGAACGTTTGGTTCTCAACCGGCATAGCGGGTGCATCCGGAAAAAGTGTAGAGGGTGCAATTGCCTTTTTGGCGACAAGTCTTAGCATCGCAACGTTGCTCTGGACCAAGGACATCTACTTCACGTTGTGGCCCGCGGCAATCGGAGCGGCCGTCGCAGCGATAGTTGAATTCCTGCCAATCCCCCTTGAGGACAATGCCACAGTTCCCATTGCCAGCGCACTGGTTATGTGGCTATTGTGGGTCAATTAGTCGACATAATTCACGAACCTGCTTCACTTTTAAGCCATTAAC
>CAUZTE010000088.1:0-6086 GCA_963582565.1 Dehalococcoidia bacterium
AGCGTCTTCGCCGTGGTGGATGCCGTATTGGAAGGCAACCGGACGGTGGCCATGCGCAGCCTAACCAAGATGCTTGAGGGCGAGGCCACGGTGCCCTATCTCCTATCGATGCTCGGCAGGCAGGTCCGGCTGCTGCTATTGGCGAAGGAGTTGATACAGCAACAGGTACCCCAGGGCGAGCTTGGCAGCAGACTTGGCATCAACTCGGCGTACCCACTTCGCAAGACGCTGGAACAAGCGAGGCGCTTTATCCCGGAGGCATTGCGACAGCTCCACACAGGGCTGCTGGACACCGATATCGCTATCAAGACCGGAGCGCAGGGCGAGCGTCTTGCGTTGGAGTTCCTGGTGGCCGAAGTATGCCAGTCGATCTCCGGCGGAAGCAGGGCTCGCCCTGCACCCAGATGACCTGTCGGGTACCAACAATCTGTGATTCTAAGGAATCCTGAGCATCGGAATGACGAAAAATCTACCCCCACCTTTGCGTGCCTCTGGTCTCCTTTCGCCCCAACTCGCCTTCTCCTTCAACGCGGCTGAACCAGGCCTATCTGGTTTACTGGAAGTGCATGGCTTCATGTGGCCTCAATCGCCTCGCCCTCATGAACGGCTGACGTGAACGGGTGAACAGCTACAAGAAGAGTGGCACAGACAGTGAAGACCGTTGCCAACACCAACGAGAGTCGAAGATCAGTCTCCCCGGCCAGACCTGCAAGCACCGCCCCCAGTGCGCCTATGATCTCACCAGCAGCCATTATCAGGCCAATCATGACCATCTGCCGACCACCTACGATGCTCAATGCGATTGCGATGAGTGCGGGTACCAGACCCATCATCGCGAACCCGGCAACCATCAGACCAACCACCAGTACCGCTAGATTGGGCGCCCACAGGATCAAGAGGGGCGACAGTGCACCAGCGATCAGGATTGAAATGGTCACAGTCTTTCGGTTGTATCTGTCTATCAAACGGCCTATGAGCACTGCACCCAGGCTTCCGGACAGGACCATTACTGCGAACAGGGCACCTGATCCGCCGGGAGAGATTCCTCGCTCCTCAACCAGATAGAGCGGTGTCATGCTCCAAAGAGCCATGAGACCCATATTGTGCAACCCTAGAATCCCCAAGGAAGCTAGGCTGGTTGACTGCCCCACCAATCGAGCCTGGGCTTTCAAATCCTTCAGTGACATGTGCCCGGCTGGTGACGGAGGGATCCAGCCATGCAGACGAAAGAAGACCACCCCCATAACCAGCGCTGGGATCACGATGATCTGCATCACGCTTCGCCAGTCCATGTAAACAAGAAGGAACCCTGCCACGAGCGGCGCTAAGACCTCCATGAACGACCCGCCTACGAAGTGCACCCCCAGAGCAAAGGCGCGCCGGTTGGGCATATGGTCAGCCATAGTGCCTAAGGCGATTGGATGCCATGCTGCGGCTCCTGCGGATGCGACTGCAAGGAAAAACAAAAGAAGCCAATAGCCTGGCATAAGGGATGCTACCAAAAAGGCACCAGCTACCCACCAGAGTGTGCTGAGGAGAAATATTTTTTTGAATCTCGTCTCGCCAACCAGGCCTGCGGGGATGTGTGTTACCCCAGCAGCGATCGCGATGACGGAAAAGATGAGCCCTACCTGAGTCTTGCTCAGGTCCATGCTCAGAGCTATTGCCGGGGCAATTATCCAAAGTGCAGATGTCCCGGCGTCTATGGCACCGTGACCTGCAGGGAATCCAATAAAATAGAATGCCTTCTCTCTGGTGTTGTTCATGTAGTCATTCCCGTGTTGGCAGAACTGATTCGGAACTCATGGTTACTCGAGGTTGAGGACGAACACGTTGCAAACGTAATCGAAGCGCAGGGCCGGAAACTACCGCCCTAGTTCGCCGTCCGGATCCATGGGGTTGAAGCAGGCGACCTTGTGCTGAGGGAACACTTCTTCCAACGGAGGCCTTAAGCTGGTGCGACACTTTGCCAGGGTCTTGGAGCAGCGCGGCAAGAACGGGCACTCATCAGGCAGGTCAAGCATGTCGGGTGGCGTGCCGGGTATGGATGTCAGTATCTGCTGCTTCACATCTATGCGGGGCAGGCTCTGCATTAAGGCGTACGTATAGGGGTGTGTGGGCTTCCTGAACAGATTGTTGGCGGTGGTCTGCTCCATGATGGTTCCGCCGTAGATGACCGCTACTTCATCGGCTACCCTGCCCACCACACCAAGGTCATGGGTGATGTACAGGATTGCCATGTTGCGCTCACGCTGGATGCCTCGCAACCGCATCAGTATCTCTGCTTGGATGGTGACGTCCAGGTTGGCAGTAGGCTCGTCAGCCACCAGCACTGTGGGTTCCATTGCCAGAGCCATGGCCAGCATGACACGCTGAGCCTGGCCTCCACTGATTTGGTATGGATAGCGCTTCATCATCTCTTTGGGGTCCGGCAGGCCCATGTCACTGAGCAATTGTATACAGGTGGCTTCAGCTTGTTTCTTGCCGACTCCCAAGTGCCCCTGCAGGGCCTCAGTCATCTGGTTATCGATACGGATGGTGGGGTTCAGGGCGGCGTTGGCGTCCTGCAATACGATGGCGATTTCTTTGCCACGCACCTGCTGTAGTTCGGCCTCACTTGCTTGCATGAGGTCTCGCCCGTTCAACAGTACTTGGCCGCTGACGACTTCTCCCGGATAGGGTGCAAGGTTGACCAACGAAAGAGCAAGGGTGCTTTTACCGGAGCCGCTCTCCCCTACAATCCCAAGAACCTTTCCGGCTTCCAGCGTGAAGCTGACGCCGTTGACTGCTTTGACGGTTCCGGCTTTAGTGACGAAGTGTGTATGAAGGTCTCTGACTTCCAATAGAGGTGCCATAGCTCTCCGAGTCTTTTATTGGTTGTGTTTAGCGTCGGCTCAGTGTTGCAGTCGCTAGTAATCAAGTCAAGCCAGCCAGGACGTAGCCCTGGACATATACCCCTGGCGGGTACTAAGGGTGTGCCCTGGCCCTGAATGCCTGCGGCTACCTTTAGAGGCTTGGCCGGTAATGTATCTGGACGCATAGTCCAAATGAGCTTTTCTATGTAGCTGATTACCTTTACTAGGGGGGTGGCCGCCACTATAATGCCAAAGGTACTCTAGGGTAGAGAGGAACTGTGTGGCAATAAGGCAAATTTGCGTCCTTCCAGACCCGGTGTTGACGCGCAGGACTCAGAAGGTCACCACCTTCGATGCGTCGCTACCAAAGCTTGTTGAGGACATGATTGAAACGATGCGAGACGCCCACGGCGTTGGCCTTGCGGCTAACCAGATAGGCGTTTCTATAATGTTGTGCGTCATTGAGATTCCTGAGGAAGAGGAAGTACGCGTGCTGGTCAACCCTGAACTTGTCTCACAAGAAGGCGAACGCAAGCTGATTGAGGGTTGCCTGAGTGTTCCCGGCTACCAGGGACGGGTTCTCCGTTCAAATAAGGTGAAAGTCCGCTATCAAGACCTGCAGGGACGAAAACAACGTATTACTGCAGAGGGCAACTTGTTGGCCCAGGCATTGGAGCATGAGATTGGCCACCTGAATGGCCAGGCATACTTGCAGCATCTTGTTGCCAAGGACGCAATCTGGAGGTTGGAGGATGACCCGCCGCCCCAGTATGCAGAAGACATGGATAATGAACCATTAGAAGATGAAGATGGCGCAGAAGTTGAAGCGGCTTCCGCCATTGAGGCCAAGGACTAACATCCCAACTCTCTAGGCCAGCCCGTTAGAAAGGATTCTGTTGGAGCTTCTGGACCGCCTTCGTTCGCACTACGCCCATCTGGGCATTGAAGCCTACCTTCTTGGCGGTTTCATTCGTGACACGTTGCTTGGGCTGACTGCCTACGACATAGACCTGGCCGTGACCGGTGATGCGAAGGAGCAGGCCTACGGGATCGCACAGACCATGGGCGGAACCTTCGTCCCTCTCGACGAGGAGCGCGGCATCTACCGTGTTGCAGCGATAACTCCCGAAGATGGACGATGGACGGTGGACATCGCCACGCTCCAGGGAGACATTGAAACTGACCTGCGACGGCGTGACTTCACGATTGACGCGCTGGCGGTTCCTCTCGCGAATACTGACGTTCCTTCCGGCGAGTGGCCGATCATCGACCCGACTGGCGGCTTGAAGGACATGGACTCCAAGACCCTGCGACTCACCGGCCCGGACGTGCTGACGGACGATCCGTTACGACTTATTCGGGCGGTGCGTATTGCTGTTCAGACAGGTTTTGAGATTGAAACGGAGACGGCCATTGCGGTGCAAAGACAGGTCGGTCTCCTGTCGAGCGTATCGGCAGAGCGGGTACGTGAAGAACTGCTGACCATCCTATCGCTGCCGGGCGTGTGGCGGTCTGTGACGCTGCTGGACACTCTGGGGCTTATGGATGAAGTATTGCCGGAACTCATACCCGCCAGGGGTGTCGATCAGCCAAAGGAACATCACTGGGACGTGTTTGATCACAGCCTGCACTGTGCTGCGTTTGTAGAGCAGGTACTTGACCCGGAGTTCCGTGAGGATGACCCGGCTGGGAAGTTCATACCGTGGTCGCCGTGGCTATCCGATCATTTTGAGGAAGAGTACGCGGATGGCCACACTCGGGCTACGTACCTGAAACTTGCCGCTTTGCTGCACGATGTGGCAAAGCCGGAGACGAAGGCGCTTCAACCCGATGGCAAGATTCGGTTTCTTGGACACCCGGTGAAGGGTGCGGCCACATCGAAGAAGATATTGAAGCGATTGCGTGCTAGCAGCAAGGCGACAGAAGCTGTTAGGGTCATGGTTGACCAGCATCTTCGGCCGAGCCAATTGGCGCAAAAAGGCGAAATGCCAACATCTCGCGCCGTATACCGTTACTATAGAGACGTTGGCGATGTTGCGGTGGACACCCTCTACCTCTGCATGGCTGACTATTTGGCGGCTCGTGGCCCGGACATCGATCTGGAAGATTGGGCCCGCCACTGCGAGAAGATGCGGTTCACGCTAGAGGAAAAACGTGTGCAAGAAAGACCGGAAAGGCAGCAACGCTTGCTGACCGGTCATGATTTAATGGCACTATTCAATCTGTCGCCGGGCCCGGAGTTGCAGCCCATCCTGGACATGGTTCAGGAAGCGCATGCAGCGGGAGAGGCGAATACAAAGGAAGAGGCATTGGCCATGGTGAGTCAGGCCCTAGGAAAAGAACCCACAACATCGGAGGCCCAGCATGTTTAAAAAGGATCTCCGACGGTTGGTATTCATCATCGTGCTGGTTTCAGTCGCCGTGCTTGCACTGGCTGTCGAGACCTTCGATGTAGGTATAGGCAGTGTAAGCTTTGCACGCGGCGATGACGACGGCCCCTTGGGGCTGGAACTCGGCTTGGACCTCCAGGGAGGCGTCCAGCTTATCTATGAAGCTGAGGACGAGAACGTCACCAAGAGCCAGATGGAAGGCGTGAAGGACAAGATTGAGCGCCGTACCAACGCGTTCGGTGTGACTGAGCCCTCCATTCAACTCCTGGGAAGCAACCGTATCCTGATCCAGCTTCCGGGTGTGGAGGATGTTGAAGAGGCTAAACGACTCATCGGCCAGACCGCGCAATTGGAGTTCAAGGAACGCATATGCGAGGATCAGGGCGATCCCCAATGTACAAATTATCAGGATCAAGACATAGGGCTCACCGGTGAGCTGCTGACCAGGGCATACGCCAGCACCCACCACGCCACAGGGGCACCTATCGTGAACCTGGAGTTCAACGGCGAGGGTGCACGAATTTTCGGTGAGACCACCAACCGCATCGCCGGAACCAACAACCGCACAGCAATCTTCCTCGATGATGAGGAGATTGTTGCACCGGTGGCCAACCAGGCAATCCTGGGAGGGCAGGCCTTCATTCAAGGGCCTGACTTCACCTTCGATCGCGTCCGAACCATATCGATTCAGCTGGAAGGCGGTCGATTGGATACACCCATCGTGGTCATCCAGGAACAGAACGTGGATGCCACCCTGGGGGAGGACGCGCTGGACAAAAGCCTTGTTGCTGGCCTCATAGGATTTGGGCTTGTGGCAATGTTCATGATCCTGTACTACCGA
>CAUZTE010000089.1:0-6080 GCA_963582565.1 Dehalococcoidia bacterium
CAGGGCCTGGATGGCCAGGAAATCGAAGAAGAGCCCCATCAGGGCTCCGGTCAAGACGCCAGCAATAATCGGTGACACTAGTTCTGCTCCTCTGAAGTCACTGTCTGTACCACAATACCGTGGAACCCCAACCCGCCCAGCCGTCGCCGCAGCGCTACACCGGCGGATTCGCTTCTAACCAATGAGAAAAGGCTGGGCCCGCTGCCTGACAGATGTACCTGCTCAGCCCCTGCCTTTAGCATTACGGCGCGATGCCGGTCGAGGCCAGGAAACGCATCGTCGGCAACGCGCTCAAAAGCGTTCACCATACACTCCTCGGGGATGGCCTCGCCACTTCGCAACGCTTCCGTCAACTTCGCTGTCGTCGATCCGTCCGTGCAGTCGTCAGGCCCAAGTCTACCGTACAAAGCAGGCGTCTTGCCCGGCACTCGTATGTCAGGAGACACGATCACAAGCCACTGACCATCTGGCGTCGGCAGCGGTTCCAGGAGTTCGCCTCTGCCCGTTCCCAGCTGTGTGCCACCCTGCAGGAAGAAGGGCACGTCAGACCCCAACTGGCTGGCCAGTTCTGCTAGCTGAGGCGTATCTAAGTCTAGTTTCCAGAGTGCATTCAAGCTACGGAGTGTCGCAGCAGCATCGCTGCTACCGCCGCCAAGGCCTGCAACGATGGGTATGGTCTTGATGAGGTCGATCACTGCGCCTTGCGCGGTGCCCGATTCTTTCTGAAGAAGGTCAGCCGCCCGCCAAACCAGGTTGCGCTCTCCTGTCATGCCCTTACGGTCGCATCGCAGTGTCAGCGCATCAGCGGGAGCAACGGCAATCTCGTCGAACAGGCTCACCGTCTGAAGCACCGTGACCAACTCGTGGAAGCCATCGTCGCGTCGACTGATGACTTCAAGGCCCAGGTTGATTTTGGCGTAGGCTCGCATACTCAAAATGTCCGTCATTATTTCTCAAACCAAAGAGAGGAATCTCCAGCAGCAGAACAGCTTAAAGCCTCCATCCCGCAACCTCCCCCGCTCGGTGAAGCGCAGCCCACTCTTCAAGGGTCAACGTCTCAGCGCGCCGTGTTGGGTCGACCCCAGCCGTTAACAGCGCACCCTCAACTTCACCCACCGGGGCCTTCAACGCATGGCTGAGTACGCCTTTGAGTTGTTTGCGAGGGGCGCTGAACCCGGCACGTACCAGCGTGAAGAATCCCGCCTCGCTGGGCACTTGAACCGGGGGCGATGGATGAACATCGATGCGAAGCACGGCGGATGTCACCTTGGGCGGTGGGTAGAACGAGCCGGGCTTCACAAGGCTCACGATCTTTGGGTTGCCGTAGAAGCGGGTCGCCACACCAAGCAGTCCCGTCTTCCCTTCCGGTGCGGACATACTCTGCGCCACTTCCCGCTGCACCGTCACTACGATGACGCTTGGTTTGTGGTCGGCTTCCAGGAACCGCCTGACGATGGCCGTTGCCACGTAGTACGGTAGGTTTGCCACAAGTTTGTACGGTTTGGAGTCGGGGACCAGCGTTGCAATGTCCGTTTTCATAGCATCGCCGTGGTGGATGCTCACGTGGGGTTGGTCAGCAAAGACGCCCTTCAGCGCCTCAGCCAGTTCGTCGTCCAATTCAAGGGCCACTACGCTGCCGGCTTTTCGAGCCAGCACTTCCGTCAGTGCGCCAAGGCCGGGGCCGATCTCAACTACGGTGTCGTCAGGGCCTACGTCTCCCGCATCAGCAATACGTTCCAGCACGCCGGGGGAGACCAGGAAGTGTTGGCCCAGCCCCTTACGAGGCTGCAGGCCCATGCGGTGGAGCAGACGCCCGGCTGCACTGCGCTCCCCTTCCGGGGTGTCACCTGCTTCGGCTGGGCGTTTCGGCGTTCTCACCGCCCGTGAACGAGGGCTCATCGTAGCTCCAACTGCCACCATCGGGCGGTGGAGATAAAAGTGTCTAGGGAGGACCGTGCACCCCCCGTCGATCGTAACTCCTCGGTGTACCCTTCTGAACAGCTCAGGCCAGGTAGTCCCACGGCGCTCGGCGTTTCCGCTTACCGTTGTTCCCTTCCGGGCCTGGCGGGATTCACAGTCGTCCGTCGCGCGGGTCCCAGCCCTCAACACTACTCAGAGAGGGCAGAGGCCGAAAAGCTAGACCTTGGGGAGGAATTCAACCCCGCTATGGCGGATTGCGGGTACAAGGCACCGCCAGTTCCCCATCTAGCACGGCCACCTCCATCGTATGGCCGCATAGGTGGGGTGTCAATTGGAACGTGGTACAATCCCTCACGGTTTGGCCGACTGTCCCCAGGCGAGGGGTGTTGCGGCTGTTCCAGAAACAGCGAGTAGGATAGCTACATGGACGTTCGTAAGGCAGTTATTCCGGCGGCAGGCTTGGGCACGCGATTGTTGCCTGTGTCCAAGGCCGTTCCCAAGGAGCTTCTGCCCCTGGTGGACAAGCCCATGCTCCACTACGTTGTTGAAGAGGCCCTGGACGCCGGAATCACCCAGATTGTCATCGTGACATCGCAGGGGAAGGACGCTCTTGCCGACTACTTCGATCCTGCGCCTCACCTGGAAAACATATTGGAAGATCGTGGCGAAGTCGGGTCTGCCGCGGCCATGCGACGCATGCGCACAGAGGCCGAGTTCATCTTCGTTCGACAGCATGAGCAGCTAGGCCTTGGCCATGCGGTCTACACAGCGCGCCACGCCGTTGGCGACGAGCCCTTTGCGGTCATGCTCCCCGACGACATCATCGACGCTCCCACGCCTGTGCTCGGTCAGTTACTGGCAACGGCACAGCAGTACAACGGCAGCGTCGTCGCCGTGGAGGAAGTGCCACCGGAGCGCATCAGCGGCTATGGCGTCATCGACCCGGAAGACATGGCCGAAGGCGTCTATCGCGTACTGAGCATGGTTGAAAAACCGACTCAGCAGGACGCGCCGTCAAACCTGGGCATCGTCGGGCGATACATACTCACGCCGGAGGTGTTCGAGGCGTTGAGTCGCGTCAAACCCGGCGCAAAGGGTGAGCTTCAACTGACGGACGGCATCGCGCTGCTCATGGAAACACAAGCGGTCTATGCCCGCCGGTTTGAAGGCGTTCGACACGATGCCGGGAACCCGTTGGGGCTCATCAAGGCGTCGGTGTCGCTGGCCCTCAAACGACCTGACCTTGGGCCTGCGCTCAAAGAGTGGTTGCGGGCAAAGCTGGAGGAGTAATCGCAATGAAGATAGGCTTCATCGGTCTGGGAGCTATGGGGCGACACATGGCACGGCACCTGCAGGAAGCAGGCCATGACATGACCATCCACGACATCCGAAGAGAGGCAGCAACACCGTTCCTTGAAGCGGGAGCAGACTGGGCTGACACCCCCAAGGGTGTAGCTCTGGCCTCAGAGGTCATCCTGACATCACTACCAGGCCCTGTTGACGTTGAAGGCGTGGTACTTGGCCCTGACGGCATCGCCGATGGGGTCACGTCTGGGCAGGTCTACCTGGACCTCTCAACGAACTCGCCCGTCGTCACACGTCGATTGCACAAAGAGATGGCCGACCGTGGCATTGAGATGCTGGACGTACCCGTGAGCGGCGGCACCGTTGGCGCGGAAGCTGGCACGCTTTCCATGCTCGTAGGTGGAAATGAAGCCCTCTTCAACCGTATGTTGCCTCTACTCCAACAGTTTGGAGATAAACCCTTCTATTGCGGCCCCTCTGGCGCAGGACAGGTGTGCAAGCTGGTCAACAACTACATCTCACTATCAATTCAACCGCTACTAGCAGAGGCTTTCACCATCGGCGTGAAGGCTGGCGTGGATCCGGCAACCATCTTTGAGGCCGTCAGCCGAAGCACAGGCAACACGCCGTCCATGCAACGCAGGTACCCAACAGGGCTGTTCAAAGGCAACTTCGCGCCGGGGTTCACCGTGAACCTTGGCCGCAAAGACCTTGGCCTCGCCATCGATATGGCCAAGGACTTCGATGTACCCGTTCAGTACGGCCCCCTGTCCTGGAAAGAGTACGATGAGACTTCCAAGCGAGACCGCGGTCTGTTGGACACGGGTGCTGTAGCTCTGATACAAGAAGAACGTGCGGGAGTAGAAATCCGCGCAGACATGGATTCAAAGTAGCTAAAAAACCCAAGGAGAACACCATGCCCTCCGATTTCATTAGCAACGAAGAGATTATCCAGATGGCGCGACGACGCCTGCACCAGGGCACCTGGGATTACCTGGTAGGTGGTGTTGAGTCAGAGACGACCATGCGACGCAACCGTCTGGCCTTTGACCAGATTGCTTTCCGTCCCCGCGTCCTGAGGGATGTCTCCTCCGTAGACCCGTCTTCCACGTTCCTGGGGAACAAACTCCGCATTCCGGTGCTGTTGGCCCCTGTGGGCAGCCTTCAGGTTTTCGATCCTGCTGGCGGAATCGCAGCCACCAAAGCCGCTGCCGAGTTCGGCGTCATGCACGTTGTGAGTTCCGTGACCGAACCTGCGCTTGAAGACACCATGGCATCCGTAGATTACCCAAAGATGTTTCAGCTCTACGTCCACGGGGACTGGGGTTGGATCGAGGAAATCGTGGGTCGAGTGGTAGAAGCGGGATACAAGTCGCTGTGCCTCACGGTGGATGTCCAGCACTACAGCCGCAGAGAGCGGGTCATGGTGGAGCGCTACGTTCAACCCACCCTGCGCGTGGCCAGAGACCCCAAGTTTGCTGCATCCCTTACCTGGGAGCTGGCGGACAAGATACAAAAACTGGCCGGCCTCCCGTTCATGATCAAGGGCATCGCCACAGTGGAAGACGCCAAAATAGCTGTCGAGCACGGCGTCGAAGTCATCTGGGTGTCCAACCACGGCGGTCGACAGCTTGACCACGGCCTCGGCTCAATGGATGTGCTGCCGGAGATCGTCGAAGCAGTGAACGGCAAAGCCGACATCATCGTTGACGGCGGTGTACAGCGTGGCAGCGATATCCTCAAGGCCATGGCTCTGGGTGCCAAAGCAGTGGCTATCGGCAAGCTCCAGGCATGGGGTCTAGCGGCTGCAGGCACGGCGGGGGTTGTGAGGATGCTGGAGATACTTGAGGACGAGATGATCTCAGCGATGGCCCTGTTGGGAATCACCAGCATCGATCAGATGACCACTGATTTCATCCGCAAGACAGACGCGGTCGTCACCCCACCCCATGAGATGAGTTCTTGGGTCAACATGCCGATAGACCGGATTCCGTAGGGAGGCAGTGCCTCATTTATATGTGAGTAGAGGAGCAACTCCACCGAATTCCGGTGAAGCTGCTCCTCTAACGTTGTTCGCTCCACACCCCTTGGGGTAGACTTCAACCGTTGAATAAAATATCCCAAACCCCAACCATATGAGACCTCCATGCGAGCAAGACTGCAGCTCCGTAAACCCATCTTCGTTGTGACAATAGCCATGGTTCTGGTCATAGCCATAGCGGCGTGCTCCGGCAGCACCCCCAATGACCAGTCTGAGCAACTTGTCGCTGCCGTGCCTGATAGCTCTGGGGCGATTGGCAGTAGCTTCGCCCTCCACGGCGACTGGGTCATCGACATTGCCAATCCAGACGGAACGTTAGCAAGCCATCATGCGGTCGAGAACACTTTGGCGCAAATTGAAGCTCAGAGGATTGCCCTACTCCTATCCAAGTCGAATACCCCGGGGACATGGCGGATTCTGCTTGGTGAATTCAATTCGGGGGCATATTCGCCTTGCCTCAGCACAAATGGCCTCGGGATGTATCAGTGCTTCCTGAGCGAACCCTCAGCGTCATCCACGCCTACTTCAGATCAACTGTCTACGAATTCCTCCGCAAACCTTATCGTTACACCGCCTACAACTCCAACGAGTGGATCGTTCGTATTGAGCGGCAGCATCACGGCTAGACGAGATGCCCAGATTTCTCAAGTGGAAACACAACTGGGACTCTGCTCACCTAACATATCGCCGGATGACTGCTCGCAAGTGGGCAGCTCCGCTGACATCCTTGCAGAGAACATCAACGTCGTTGCAGGGCAGGCAATCCTGGTCACAGTCACCCTGACTGTCGCCCCGTAGCGAGCAAGTCATCAAA
>CAUZTE010000090.1:0-5928 GCA_963582565.1 Dehalococcoidia bacterium
AAATTGGCTCCTTCTCTGGTCGTCAGCACATCGCCCGGGAAGTATCAGTGCTACTGGGTGCTTAACGAACGGTGTGGCGACTTAGGCTCAATAGAGTCTATTAATCACTCCATCGCCATGCAGGCAGGGGCTGACACCAATGCAATAGATCGCGCCCGCATCTTGCGGTTGCCGGGGTTCCTCAACCTGAAGCCCAACTATGACCCGCCACCACTAGTGGAGATGTTGGTCAATGAACCCGCGAGAACGTACACGATGGATGAGCTGCGAATCGCTTGGCCTGAAGTACAACCGATAGATACTTACCAACGCAAGACATACACAGCGTCCAGCAGTGCTCCTTCGTGGCTCCAGCTAGTATTCGATGCCATTGTTACTACCCTTTTGGACAGGGGCTATAAAGGGGAACAGTATGGTGAGTACTGGAAATCTCAATGTTGTTTGCACGACGATCCCAAACCTTCGTTGTACATTCATCCAGTTAGAGGGTGGCACTGCTTTGGTTGCGGAGAGAAGGGACGACTAACAAAACTAGCAGCAAAGTTGGGCATAACGCTAGGGGAATAATCATCCAGTAGTCTGACCAATGGGGTGTACAACTGGGTGTACAAAGGGGTTTTGGACAGCAAAAGAGAGCAGGATTTCCCTGCTCTCTCAGCTACAGATTAGATAGTGGTGCCGAGGGTGGGATTCGAACCCACACACCCTTGCGGATAGAGGATTTTAAGTCCGCCGCGTCTGCCATTCCGCCACCTCGGCATGTTCCAAGTAAACAAAAACATTCTAGCGTGGGCGTAGGGCTACGGCAACGATAGAATGTACAAACCCCTATATCCACACCCTCTTTAAAAAGAATGCGGTTTTGAACCGTCAGTCTCTACTGACAACAAGAACCGCTCAGTAAGCCAGCTTACTCGGCCACCACGTTGGGCACGTTCTTGTGGACATGGTCTGCCACGCGGACACCAATGATATGCCAACTACCACGTTTTGCTACTTGCCTGTTCTGTCTGCCAGGACTGCATCAGCCGTTCTATGTCCTCTATATGAAATCGACGATCCCCTCTGAGTCCCAACCGGAAATAAGGGAGTAAGCCAATCTCTGCCCATCGGCGAACCGAGTTAGGGTGGGCGTTCAGCATTGCCGCAGCCTCTGATACCGTGAGGACCGGGTTGTTCACTGTAACCATGAAGACCTCCTTTTCCTCTGAAAGTTCTCCAGAACCCCTTAAGTTCCCTTGAGTTACCTAACATCACCATAGTTCCATTTCTGCATACCCCCAGATATCCTCCATTGGGTTGAGTGAGGGATGAACTTGTGCTCAATCAAAGGGATTAATCGCTGGAGCGTCAGGGCACAGAAAAGCAGTGAATAAGGCTCTGGAGCTATGAGAATGAGGAGAGAATCAAGCATTGGCGAGAGGAAAAACAAAAGACCCCCGGCTGATGCACGGAGGCCTTGATCGTCTATTGTTGGAGGCGACGGGCGGGATCGAACCGCCGAATAAGGGTTTTGCAGACCCTCGCCTTACCACTTGGCTACGTCGCCTTGGAGATATCTGGTGCCCAGGGCGGGACTCGAACCCACACAGGTTGCCCCACGGCCCCCTCAAGACCGCGTGTCTACCAATTCCACCACCTGGGCAGTGTTGATACCAAAGACAGGTTGGAGGCAATGAGGCTTTGCTCCGTAGCCATCTTCCCATTCAGAGTCACCTCATGTCAATGTGTACAGCTTTGACCCAAGGCTGAAAATCGACCCCCATTCGGCTTTGTCCTTACCCTTGTTCAGGCGACTTTCAGAGGGGCTGGGCAAGGGCTGGCCTTGGAAGCCGTATTTCGGTACGATGGCATTACTATGGAACAAGAAGCAGAAAATCCCTTTTTCCCCGAGTTCTTCAAGCGCGAAGACGAGTCCGACGACTCTCTGTTTTACAAGGAGCCTCGGTTAGTAGTACACATCGACGAACACGCCATTACAGCCATCGGTGAGTACTTCAGCGAAGCCCTACCCCATGACGGACTGATCCTTGACCTGATGAGCAGCTGGCGTACTCACCTGCCAGAGGACTTCGTGAAGGAGCAACTGGTGGGCCTTGGTCTCAACGCCATCGAATTGGCAGAGAACCCGCAGCTTGACCACCGCATCGTCCAGGACATCAACACCCTTCCCAGCCTCCCCTTCCGGGACTCCAGCATCAACGCTGTCATTATCACCGTCTCAGCTCAGTACCTGACAAAGCCCGTTGAACTCTTCCGCGAGGTCAATCGCGTTCTGGAGGATCACGGCAGTTTTCACATCATCTACTCCAGCCGCATGTTCCCCACCAAGGCCGTCGCCGTGTGGAAGTCCCTTGACGACTACCAACGCGGTCAACTCCTCACGTCATATATGGCCGTATCCACGGGTTGGGAACATCCAAAGATCTTGGACATCAGCCCCAAGCTGGAAGCCCCATCAGACCCCGTCTACGTTGTGTCCTCACGCAAGGTGGTTCCAGAAAGAGAAGACTGACCCCAACGAAGTTGACGAGGCTATTGTTCGACCCCTACCCTAAATTGAAATCATCCAGACTGTTCCGCCGTCCGATGTGTTGCAAGTGTGAAATCGGCCGAACCGGAAACACAGCATCGGAGGCGGCATGCCAGGGTTCCCTATTGATGTCCACATGAGCGAGCACGGGTTGCTAGACTCAATCGCAGATGACGTCCGCAGAGGTCTCAACGCACCGCAGAAGTTCCTCCTCCCAAAGTTCCTCTACGACGAAGAGGGTTCGCTGCTTTTCGAGCAGATCACGGAGCTGCCAGAGTACTATCCCACCCGAACAGAACTCAGCATCCTCACGGACATTGCGGACGAGTTGATGGGACGTGTAGCGCCTCAGGAGATAGTGGAGCTAGGCTCCGGGTCATCCACCAAGACCCGTATGCTCCTGGACGCCGGTTACAAAGCCAAAACGTTGACGCGTTATGTCCCCTTCGATGTCAGCCAGACTATCGTGGAGAGCGCTTGTGTCGAATTGCAGAAGCGCTACCCGAACATGGCGCTCCACGGCGTCATAGGCGACTTCGAACGACACCTAGGCCTCGTCCCCCCCGCGCAAGGCAAGCGCCTAGTCCTCTTTATCGGCAGCACCATTGGGAATCTGGAACCCAAGGAGCGCCAGGCGCTCCTCCGCGAGATCAAAAAGATGCTTGCCCCAGGGGATTGTCTGCTCTTGGGTATGGATCTGATCAAGGATGTCGCTGTGCTGGAAGCCGCATACAACGATGCCGCCGGTATAACTGCTGCCTTTGACCTCAACGGGCTGAAGGCGATTAACAACGCCCTGCACGCCGATTTCAACGTGGCCGAATTCCACCATCGCGCCCACTACAACCACGAACTGAACAGAATAGAGATGCACCTGTACGCCAACTCTGCCCAGACCGTGCACATTGCCGACTTGGACATGAAGGTAGAGATAGCCAAGGACGAGTCCATCTGGATGGAGAGTTCCCACAAGTTCACACAGGAAACCGCCTCTGCCATGCTGCGGGAAGCGGACATGACGTTGGAAGCGTGGTACACAGACCCGCTGCGCTACTTCGGTCTGGCCCTTGCCACTGCTTCCTAGCCAGGCTAAGCCCTGGCCTCATATGCCGCCGGCTATCTGATTTACACTTCACATCCTTGATGATGCGTATTTCGTCCGTTCATCGTGAGCCTGCCCAAGGATAGGGTGTGAGTTCGAGGCCTCCAGAAGCTACTTGCATGGCCACAAAACAAGACACCTCCGATAACGGAGGTGTCTGTTATTTAATCAACCTTCGTGCAGAGTCTCAGACCCTGCTTGCCTCTTCATGACACGGTGCCTACTTCAGGTATTCCTGATGTTCATAGCACCAAGTGAAAGACTCTTCGGTGAACGGCATCTTCCTAATGATGGCGTGTCCGGTCTTCTTCCAGTGCTCCGTGTCATGGGAGGCTAAAGACTCTCAGCATCCTACATAGCCGCAGGTAGCGCAAAAGCGGAGAGGGCCTTCAGAACCGCACTCTTCGCATAATGTCGCTCGAGGTTGCATGCCTTCAACAATCTGGTCGGCATGCTCACACGCAGTCTTCAGCATTGACATAGGTAATCTCCTTTCCAGGGACAGGTGCCCCGCATTGGAATCCCTCGGTTACTTTAAATAGTCCTTGTGCTCGTAGCAATACATACAGGGAATCTCTATAGCTAAAATATCGATTTTATAAAGCTATGCAGCAGTAAATAACAAAAAGAAGACCCGCCCTGGTTATCAAGGCGGGTCAATTATTATCTGGCAGGAGCGCGAGGATTCGAACCCCGGACATTCGGTTTTGGAGACCGACGCTCTACCAACTGAGCTACGCTCCTACACGTATGAAAACTGGTGCCCCTGGAGGGATTCGAACCCCCGACGCCCTCCTTAGGACGGAGGCGCTCTATCCCCTGAGCTACAGGGGCACTGTGGAGATAGGGGGATTCGAACCCCCGACCTCTGCGTTGCGAACGCAGCGCTCTCCCAGCTGAGCTATATCCCCTATTCAAGGGAAATTATAGCACGAAACCTCTAGAGGAATAGATTCAACCCCGTCTTACCTTGCCACCTTCCACTCGAGGCCACTATGCTGGTCTCGCTATGCAGAACATCTCATCAACCGAGAAGGCCGCTCGTTCCGAACCACTTAAAGTACGGGCACAACTCGCCTCATGCGCCAACCAGCTGGGCTTATCCATCATGGGCGTCACCTCGGCGGAGCCGTTCACGGAAGGCGCTGAAGCTGCCTCCACTCGACTCAACGACGGCTTCATGGCTGACCTTCCCTGGTATACCCAGGAACGAATCGAACGAGGCAAAGACCCCAAGGTCATGCTCCCGGGCGCGCGGTCAGTCATCTCTGTAGCTACTGTCTACCCTTCAATTCGCCCTGACCACGCCAAAGGGGCCGGAAGAGTGGCTCGCTACGCGTGGGGTCGCGACTACCATAATGTGCTCAAGAAACGACTTAAGCAGCTTATTGCTCGGCTCTCAGAGCAGCTTGAACGACCAATCGCCCACAAGATCTACGTCGACGACGGCCCCATGCTGGACAGAGAAGTCGCCCGTCGTGCCGGGGTAGGGTTCTTCGGCAAGAACACCATGATCCTCACTCAGGCCGGGTCTTGGACGTTACTGGGCCAGATCATCACAGACTTGGAGCTTACCTCGGACGCTCCTTCGCAGAAGTCGTGCGGCACCTGTACGAATTGCATGCCCGCTTGCCCCACCGGAGCGATTGTTGCGCCCTACGTCATCGATAGCAACCGGTGCATCTCCTACCTGACCATCGAACATCGTGGGCCAATCGCCCGGGAGCTTCGATCGCTCATTGGCGACTGGATGTTCGGTTGCGATCTCTGTCAGGAGGCATGCCCCGTCAACGAGGTTCGAGGCGATGCCACACCCGACGACGCGTTCGCCTCGAATCCTGATTGGTCGTCGTTAGACCCCGCTGCTGTGCTTAACCTCGATGAGGAGTCGTTCCGAGCAAAGTTTCAAGGCAACCCGATACGTCGTGCAACCTGGGAGGGACTGCGACGAAACGCATGCATTGTGCTGGGAAACCTTGCTGACAAAACGGCCGTCCCCGTCCTGACCAGTACGCTCAACGACGCATCAGCGCTGGTGCGAGGCCACGCCGCGTGGGCGCTAGGGAAACTGGGCGGAGTTGATGCCGAAAATGCCCTAGTGGACGCACAGCGGACAGAGTACGATTCTTGGGTGCTGGAAGAAATCAAACTCGCAATCACCCCAACTACAAAACAGGAGAATCCTGATGCCTAACACCGACCTGCACTACCTCAGCGTTGCCGAAGCCGCAGCAGAAATCGCCGCAAAACGGCTCTCACCCGTGGAATTGACCCAATCCTACCTTGATCGCAT
>CAUZTE010000091.1:0-5869 GCA_963582565.1 Dehalococcoidia bacterium
CAAGTTCGTGGAATAGTGTTCCCTTTAGTTCTCCCGATGTTTGGGGTAGTCCCTTGACCCTTTGCTGATGAGGTGATTGATGCGAATGAGCGGCAAACGCCACAACGCCTCCCACACAATCCACCAAGAAATCTTGGAATCGCCCTTTTTCCTGTCCACAAAGTCGATGGGATGCTCAATCAGCCTGAAGTTAAGCCGCTGACATGCCATGGTCACTTCAGCCTGGAACCCGAATCCTTTGCATTGCAGGGAGTCCAGAGGGAGTGAGTCTACAACATTCCGTCGGAACGCCTTGAAACCCGATGAAGCATCGCGGACACGGACCCCGCCCACTAACCGGGTATAGGCATTGCCATATCTGCTAAGCGCCCGCCTTGCCCAGCCCCAACCCATGTCCACGCTGCCGCCGTCCACGTACCGTGAGCCCACGACGACGTCTGCAGTTTCGAGGGTGTTCAGCATACCTAGGATGGTCTTAGGTTGATGAGAGAGGTCTGCATCCATCTGGACTATCACGTCAGGCTGAAGGGCAACGGCAGCTTTGAACCCTTCAACATACGCAGGGCCAATGCCTTGCTTTGACGGACGATGAAGGACGTGGATGCGGTCGGAGTGGGACGCAGCCAACTCGTCGGCTATGGCCCCGGTGCCGTCAGGCGATGCATCGTCAACGATCACTATCTGCAAACGGGGGAGCCCAAGGCCCAACAGACTGCCAACGATGTCCGGAAGGTTTTCCGCTTCGTTGTAGGTGGGTATGACTACGCAGACCTTGGAATCCACTTCCGCTTTGTCCTCACGTGTCAAACTTCCGCACATCTAGGAAAGTGCGGGGTCCTTCACTCTGGCAACAGGTTCCGGGTCAAAGACCTTTTCCGGTTTCCACTGCCCCAAAGGCTTGTCAAAGCGGGCCAATGCCAGGAACTGACCGTCATGCGAGTACACGCGCCAAAGGGCTCCGTGCTCTACATCGGCAGTGGCCTCACGGGAACCAAGGGTCACAGGGCGGCCGTTTTTTACAAACGATTCCATTGCCCCGGTGACCGTGGCCGATGGAAGGTGTTGTACAACCGTGTCAGGCGTGTGGATGAAATCGCGCCACGTACCCGCTTCAACTGCTGCTGCAAAGGCCTCCGGAGTAACACCGTTCTCAACTATGAAAGGCCCGGCCTTACGTCGGTCCAGCTCAATGATGTGGGCTCCGCACCCAAGTGCTTGACCCAGGTCATGGCCTATCGAGCGCACATACACGCCTCTGCCGCATTCAATGTCCAGGACAACGTCTGGAGAGTTCCATTCAAGTATCTCCAACCGGGATACCTTCACAGACCTTGCCTCACGCTCAACCTCAAACCCTGCGCGGGCCAGGTCATACAGCCGTTCGCCGCCATGCTTCAAAGCGCTGTACATCGGAGGAACCTGGAGTATCTGTCCTCTGAACGCCTCCAGCGCAGATTCAATAGCTTCCCTTGTCACACCCGTAGCGTCCGAAGTCGCCACGATAGTCCCATCAGAGTCGTACGTGTCCGTCGTCTCGCCAAGGCGCACCTTTGCCCGATACAGCTTGGTGCCATCGACGAGAGGGTCCATCAATCGAGTAGCCTGACCAAAGCAGATCGGCAGCACTCCAGAAGCTATGGGATCCAGTGTTCCGCCGTGTCCGACTTTCTTTTCTCTGGTTAATCGCTTCACCATGCGGACCATATCCATAGAGGTCTCGCCCACAGGCTTGTTCAGGTTCAGTACACCGTTGATGGTCACACGCTCCGTTCTTGATTGGCGCTGTCGCTCTCAATCACTTGATCGATGAGTTTCAGCAGGTCAGCGCCCCGTTCCATAGTCGCATCTAATTCAAATGTCAGTGTTGGGATTTTGCGCAGTTGTATACGGGTTCGAAGGCTTGCTTTGAGGAAACCTTCAGCGGACCTCAGACCTTTCATAACATCCGCTTGCTCTTCAGCCGGAGCCATAACGCTCACGTAGACTTTGGCAGTGTCCAGGTCAGGGGCAGTATCCACTTCAGTAATCGAGACAAAGGACGCCACTCTGGGGTCCTTCAACTCACGCAGTATCAACTGGCTTAATTCTTCTCTGAGGAGACCGTTCACACGGCCCATACGACGATTCATTATTAAGGCTCCTGGAAATCGAGATACCTGGAAGCAGACCGGATTTAGCCACGCTCAATGTGGAATACTTCCAGAAGGTCCCCTTCCTCGAAATCGGTGAACCCCTCTACGGTCAGCCCGCACTCAAACCCTGCGGTGACCTCTCTGGCATCGTCCTTGAATCGCTTCAAGCTGGATACGCCACCGGTGAATACCAATTCCTTGCCGCGCATAATGCGGACCTGCGAGTTCCTGCCCACAAAGCCGTCCATGACCTGGCAGCCGGCAATCTTGTCCCGACGTCCCACGCTGAACACCGCACGGACCTCGACGTTTCCATCCTGGACTTCCCGGTCTTCCGGCGTCAGGAGTCCCTGTACGGCCTTCTCTACGTCCTCTGCAAGTTGATAGATGATGTCATACAACCTGATTTGGACACGACTTTGCTCGGCCAAGGCTCTAGCGCCGGGTTCAATTCTTGTGTTGAAGCCCATGACGATAGCACTTGATGCACTGGCCAGTAGAATATCGCTCTCAGTCACGGTACCAGCCGCTGCGTGGAGGATACGAACCTGAGCTATCTCTGAAGACGACTTGGAGATGACAGCTTTGACAGCTTCAATGCTTCCGGATACATCGCACTTCAAGATGATGGGGAGTTCTTTCATCTCACCGGACTGAATCCTGGTAGAGACCTCTTCCATGGAAAGGGAACCCGCCTGCTGAGACTCTTTACGACGCAGCCGTGTTTCCATCAGTGCTTTGGCAGACCGCTCATCTTCCGTCACCAGGAATGGGTCTCCTGCAGATGGAAGCTGAGTAAGTCCCAAAATCTCCACCGGGGTGGATGGCAAAGCCTCTTTGGTTCGTCGTCCTGTATCAAGAATCATGGCTTTGACGCGACCCCATGTGTCGCCGACGACAACGTTGTCACCGACGCGCAGCGTCCCCTTTTGAACCAACACGGTAGCAAGGGGCCCCTTGCTCTTGTCTAACTGGGCTTCAACCACCACGCCACTGGCGGGTCGGTTGGGGTTTGCTCTCAGTTCCTGAACTTCTGTGACAACCATCAGGTTCTCCAGAAGCTCGCTGATACCCTCTTTGGATTTCGCCGAGACAGGTATCATGATTGTGTCGCCACCCCAGTCCTCTGGGAGCAGACCCTGCTCTGAGAGCTGTCGCTTCACTCGATCCGGATCAGCGTCCGGCCTGTCCATCTTGTTGATAGCCACAACAATAGGGACACCGGCAGCCTTGGCATGGTCAACGGCTTCCGTCGTCTGGGGCATAACGCCGTCATCGGCAGCAACCACCAGAATGGCAACGTCCGTGGCCTGAGCGCCTCTAGCACGCATTGCGGTGAACGCCTCGTGACCCGGGGTGTCCAGGAACGTCAGCTTGACCCCATCGTTCTCAACCTGGTAAGCACCGATGTGCTGGGTGATGCCGCCCACTTCCTTGTCTACGACGTTGGTATTACGGATAGCATCAAGCAGCGTCGTCTTACCGTGGTCAACGTGACCCAGGATGGTAACCACCGGAGCCCTGGGCTCCATATCCTCTTCATCATCCTCTGCGGGCTTAAGGAGATCCGCTTCTGCTTCAGTACCTGTGGCCTCAAGTCTCCGAACCCTATGGCCCAACGTTGTTGCGACTGTCGCCGCCATCTCAAAGTCGATGACCTCGTTCACCGTCGCCATGATGCCGTTCCGCATCAACTGCTTCACAATATCGATAGCATTTGCATTCATGACTGTAGCCAGTTGGCTGACCATGATGGCAGGGGGCAATTCAAGGACTGCGTTCGGATCTATTACAGCCTCAACTGCGGCTCCTCCGCGTCCTTCTTTACGAGGTCCTCGTCGCCGTGGTGGTCGGTTTGGTCGAAACGATCGTCGTGCCATGTATATCCTCTCAAGCAACCCAATCGGGCTTTTGTTCTTCGGCGTAAGCAAGTAATGCTGTGCGCTGCTCTGAACCAATCGTCGTGTTTAGAGTGCGATCTAGGCGGTTTCTACTGATGCCGGTTTCCCAGCAAGAAGGGTCTTCGCAGAGATACGCGCCTCGTCCAAGGGCCTTGCCGGTGTCGTCCACCGTGACGATCCCATCCGGAGACCGGACAATGCGCACCATATCCCGTTTGTCGCCCTTACGTCCGCAACCACAACAGGTCCGGACGGGGATATGTTTTGTCGGCATCTCCTGCACCAATCTGTCTGAGGGTTAACTCCTTGCCCGCTTACCCTTCTTTGCCTTTGGCCTGTTCTGGGTGACAGCAGCGGCGGCTGCAACGGTGGCGGCCGCAGCAGCTGCTGCGGCTGGGTCAGGCCGTTCAGTCCGGTTCCGCCCCCGCTCAGAGGGCATGATGTCCTCTGCAAAGCGAAGCACTGATGACTCTTTCAGTGTTTCAGGGAGTACCCAGATGGAATCATCGTCCACGGAAATCCCCACGGACTCAGGCACTTCCTCAGCAGGGGAAGCGGCAGCGGCCTCTTCGGCCTCCTCCCGCAATAGCTCTTCAAGTTCTGCATCCTGAGAAATGAGAGGTGCAATAACCTTTTCGGCTATTTCTGCAACAACCGGCTCAGCGACCGGTGTCGCCTCAGCAACAACCGGCTCTGCAGTCACCGCTTCAGTCGTTGTAGCCTCTACCACAGCCTCTGCTTCGGCCACTGCAACAGCACCGCCGTCCGTCTCTTTCGAATCATTCAGACCAGACTCGGACTCGCTTCGGATGTCTATCCGCCAGCCGGTCAGCTTTGCGGCGAGTCGTGCGTTTTGACCCTCCCTGCCGATAGCTAGGGAAAGGTGGCGGTCCGGCACAACTATCAGAGCAGAGTGCTCCTCGTTGTCCAGGTCTACTTTGACCACCTGTGCCGGGCTCAATGCGTTGGCAAGGAAGTCGGCCATGTCCTCGCTCCAGGGTAGCACGTCAATCTTCTCGCCCTGAAGCTCATTTACGATGTTTTGGATACGGAAGCCACGAAGTCCTACGCAGGAACCCACAGGGTCAACACCCTCTTGACGAGCCAGCACAGCTACCTTGGTGCGGGAACCGGCTTCCCTGGCAATGGCCTTAATCTCAACCACGCCCTTGAATACCTCAGGCACTTCGCGCTCAAACAGCCTGCGAACCAAGTTCTTGTGAGACCTGGAAAGAATCAGTTCCGGGCCACGTGAGCTCTCAGCTACCTCGGATAGGTAGAACTGCAGCGTCGTGTTCGGTCGATAGCGCTCGCTGGGGACTTCTTCTTCACGAGGCATCAGCGCATCGGCACGGCCTAGGCTTACAACGACCTGTCCAGGCTCGACCCGTTCGATACGGCCTGCCAGAATTTCACCGATCCTACTTGTGTACTCACTGAGGACAAGTTCTCGTTCAGCCTCTCGAAGACGCTGAAGGACAACTTGCTTGGCTGTCTGAGCAGCAATCCTGCCTGCAGCAGCAAAGTCTGTTTCAATTTCAATGATGTCCTCAACGGCGGCGTCCGCCTTGAGCTTCTTGGCATCCTTCAGGGCAATCTCACGCCGGTCGTCCTCTATCTCCTTGACCGTCTTCACAACGGTTTTCAGGATATAGACCGTGACCTCGCCATCGCCGGGGTCAAGCTTGACCGATAGGTCATGGCCGGCACCAACGCCCTCTTTGCGATAGGCGGATACCAGCGCAGCTTCAACCACGCCAAGAACCGTTTCCCTTGGAAGGCCGCGCTCTGCAGCCAACTGGGTGACAGCTATGAGAAAATCACTCTTCATTGCCC
>CAUZTE010000092.1:0-5856 GCA_963582565.1 Dehalococcoidia bacterium
GTGCAGCAAGCTTACGAGTTTGCTGCAACCCAACATGATGGCCAATTCCGCATGTCCGGTGAGCCCTACATCGAACACCCCCTGAACGCTGCCCTCTACCTTGCCGATCTCAAACAGGACTCCGCCACTCTAGCCGCCACCCTTCTCCACGATGTCATTGAGGACTGCAACCTTTCCAAAGAAGAGCTTGAGGAGAAATTCGGCGCAGAGGTATCCCGACTGGTAGACGGCGTCACAAAACTGACACGCATCGACCTCATTTCCGAGGGTCGACTCGACGAGGAAATCACCGACAGTCGCGCGCAAGCAGAGAGCATCCGCAAGATGCTGGTAGCCATGGCAGAGGATGTCCGGGTGGTCGTCATCAAGCTAGCCGATAGGCTCCACAACATGCGGACATTGAGTGCCCTGCCCCTCAAGCGACGGCGCGCTGTAGCCCAGGAAACACTGGACATCTACTCACCCCTGGCCCACCGCCTTGGTATGTGGGACATCAAATGGCAACTTGAGGACATGGCTTTCCGTGCCTTGAACCCGGAAGGGTACAAGGACATATCCCGTCGATTGGCCACGAGGCGCGTCGAGCGTGAGGCATACCTTGAACGCCAGTGCCAGTCCCTCAGGGAAACGTTGGAGGCCGCTGGCATAACCGCTGATCTGAACGGTCGGCCCAAGAGCATCTACAGCATCTACAACAAGATCCAGAAGTATTCGGCACAAGGTAAAGAGTACGACGAGATCTATGACCTCTATGCAATCCGAGTCCTGGTAGACACCAACTCGGATTGCTACAACACGTTAGGCGTGGTTCACCAACTCTGGCATCCGGTCCCTGGCCAGTTTGACGATTACATCGCCACCCCAAAAGAAAACATGTACCAGTCGCTGCACACCACCGTGATGTGCGAGGGCGGCATTCCTCTGGAGGTTCAGGTCCGCACCTTTGAGATGCACAACCTTGCCGAGTACGGCGTAGCCGCTCACTGGACCTACAAGGAAGGTGCATCCAAGGACGGCCAGTTTGAAGAGAAGATGGCCTGGCTGCGTCAGTTGCTGGAATGGCAGCGAGAGGTGGCAGGCACAGACGAATTCCTGGAGTCCGTGAAGACCGACATCTTCCGTGACCAGGTATTCGTGTACACCCCCAAGGGTGAGATACGCGAACTGCCGTCAGGCTCGACGCCAATCGACTTTGCGTACCACATCCACACAGACCTGGGCCATCGATGCATCGGCGCCAAGGTCAATGGGCGCCTTATGCCCCTGGACACTGTCCTTCAAAACGGTGACACCGTAGAGGTGGTCACCAGCAAGGTTGCCAGAGGGCCGAGCATGGATTGGTTGAACTCCGCACTTGGTTATGTAAACACAGCCTCCGCCCATCAAAAGATTCGCCAGTGGTTCCACAAGCTGGAGCGGGGTGCCCATATGGAGCAGGGACGCGAGTTGCTGACCAAGACCCTCCGTCGGCTGCCACGCTCCATTACAGAGACGGACGCCATGAAGGCGCTGAAGTTTGAGACTGTGGATGAGCTTTACATTGCCCTAGGCAGTGGCAACTTGAGCGCAGCACAACTGGAAAACCGCTTGAGCCCCCAGCAGGAAGAAGCCCCTGCTCCAGCCACGAACCACAGCCAACCGCCGGAAAGTCCGACGACGGGCATCCAGGTGCTTGGTGTAGGCGATCTGCTGACACGGACGGCCCGCTGCTGCAACCCGGTGCCCGGCGATGAAATCATTGGTTACATCACTCGCATACGTGGCATAACCGTCCATAGGTCTACCTGTCCCAACGTGATAAACGAGGACGAAAAGGAACGGCTCGTCTCCGTCAGTTGGGGTCCATCTCAGAACCTTCATCCGGTCCGTGTGGAGATTACCTCCTGGGATCGCGTTGGCCTCCTACGGGACATCACCACAATGGTCTCAGGTGAGAAGGTGAACATCGCCGGTGTGGTCACCGCTGAGCCGGGAGACGGCACCGCAGTCATCACCCTGACCCTCTATACCACCGGCGTATCTCAACTCAGCCGGCTTTTCTCCCGCCTCGATGGCATCAAGGGCGTCCTCAATGTGAACCGTCCTGCAGCCGGAACCACCGCTGCCACAAAACCTTAGAATCACCAAATTTCAATCCTCGTTCTATCCGGGGCTGTCCATACCCCTACATTTCAGGTATAATGCCTTGGAACAAATATGGAGGATGTCTGTAGTGCCAAGTGAACGTTCAGCCAGGGTGACCCTTCGTCGATCTCTTCGAAACCGCGTCGTGAGGCGGAGTCTGCGTACGTCTCGTACAAAGGCACAACGCGTCTTGGTCACCGGTAGCGCAGAAGAGGCGCAGGCTGCTGTAAAGAAGACCATCACTGACTTGGACGTAGCTGCACGCAAAGGCGTCATCCATGCCAACAAGGCTGCACGCACCAAGTCACGCTTGGCCAAGAAGCTCAACGCAGCCGTAGCAGCAGCATAGGCAGTTCGCCTCTCTACACTGCGATGCATACCGTTCGGGCCATCGCAGTCCTCATAGCGAGTCCGTTGGATTCTTCACGCTTGCTAACTGTCCGTCGTCCCGATGACGACGAGGACTTGCCCGGCGTTGGGGGTCTCGCCGCCACCTCTCTCAAAGATGATGAATTGGTTGAGGCCGCTGCCCATCGATTAGGTACACGCAAGTTGGGCGCAAACGTAACCCTCGGCGCTATGCTGGCAGAAGGTAGCCAAGAGCGCGCGGCACAGCACTTCTCCATGAGCCTTTACGCCGCAACCCTCGACGCTACCTCGCCGGAACTCCCTGAGTCAAATGACCAGATTGATGGCTCCACGTATTACACTGATTGGCAGTGGGATCTCCGCGAATCCCTGAGCCAAGGCGCACAAATGGGTTCTCTCTGTTGCCAATTAGCACTCCAAGACAACTCCACAGAAAGTATGTAACGCTTCAATGGAACAACACGTAATGGTCAGGTTCTACCACGAGATCGCCCTTAAAGGCGGCAACCGTCCGTGGTTCCTCCGACAGATGGGGAACAACCTGAAGCGTGCGCTTGCCGGCACAGGAATCACCACTTTCAAGCGCGATTCCATGATGGCCACGTTCAAGCTGAAGAGCCCGGACCAATGGCCCCTGGTCAAAGAGCGGTTGGAGCACGTCATAGGCGTTGAGCGCTTTGGGCGAGCATACCGTGTGGATGCGACCATCGAGGCGATTCAGGAAGCAGTGCCGTTCATGCTGGAAGGCCAGAACCCAACTTCTTTCCGAGTGACTGCCCGACGAACCGACAAACGGTTCCCCATGACTTCTCCACAAATCAACGAGCTGGTTGGTGGACAGATCATAGACCTGAAAGGCTGGTCGGTTAACCTGAACAACCCTGACTTTGATTTACAGATCCAGACCACAGGAAAAGATACACTCCTATCCTCTGAGGTGCTTCGCGGGCCAGGTGGAATGCCGGTCGGCGTTGGTGGGCATGTCGCTATGCTGTTGTCGGGCGGCATCGATTCCCCGGTGGCCGCGTACCAGATGATGCGACGCGGGTGCAAAGTCACCTTTATCCACTTCCACAGCTTCCCGCTGGTGGATGGCACATCCAAGGAGAAGGCTGGAGACCTGGTGGAACTGTTGACCCAGTACCAACAGGTCTCACGATTGATCATGGTTCCTTTCTCAGCGGCGCAGCAACGAATCATCGTCACAGTGCCCCCGGCGTACCGCGTTACCATCTACCGTCGGTTCATGCTGCGCATCGCCCAGGAATTGGCTCTCAAGTACGGTGCAGGCGCCCTGGTAACCGGTGACAGCCTGGGGCAGGTCAGCTCCCAAACCCTGGAAAACATGACGACCATTGGCACGGTAGCAGACAAGCTACCCATCTTCCGGCCGCTTCTGACCATGGACAAAGAAGAGATCATTGATAAAGCACGTCCTCTGGGTACCTATCCCATCTCCATCATCCCGGATCAGGACTGCTGTTCACTCTTCGTACCCAAGCACCCTGTAACCAAGAGCAGGGTGGAAGACGTTGTACGGATGGAAGAGGATCTGCCCGTAGACGAGATGGTTCAGGAAGCACTGGACGAGGTTGAGGAGCAGACCTACCACTGGCCGCCTTCTGCAGCATCTGAAAGAGTTGCAGAAGAGGCTCGTTCAGGCTAGCAATCCACCAAACTCTGACCTAATTCTCTCCCGATGCTATCTGTTTTGGTATTGACATGTCCTGAGAGCCTTGGTAGTCTAATTCCAGAACATCTGTTTCTAAACATAACTTCGGCCACTGGAGGAGCCAATGGTGCCCCAAACGAAAAAAATGTCCGATCGACAAAGCAAAATGTTGGAATTCATTAGAGGATTCCTGAAGGATCACCCCTATCCTCCCTCAGTCAGAGAAATTCAATTGGGTTGTGCTATAAGCTCCACCTCTGTGGTGGATTACAACCTGCACATACTGCGGAGGGAAGGCTACATTAAGCGTTCTCCGGATATTTCCCGTGGCATTGAGTTGCTTGAGCACAACAAAGCCCGTTCAATTGTCGCACCCGGCTCCATCTCCATTCCGATTCTTGGAGCGATTGCCGCTGGCGAGCCATTGATGGCTTTCCCTGACTCCGCAACTGACGATGGTGCAGAGACGATTGATTTCCCAACGTCCATGCTGCGTCAGACTGAATCGCTCTTCGCACTGAAGGTGAAGGGCCAGTCCATGATCGAAGACCTTATCGATGACGGTGATATCGTGCTGTTCCAACGGCGTGATACCGCACAAACCGGCGAGATGGTGGCTGCATGGTTGAAGGAACGGCAGGAGGCAACACTCAAGCGTTTCTTCCCAGAGGGTGACAAGGTACGCCTGCAACCCGCGAACAGCAGCATGTCCCCCATCTACGTAGACGCATCGGACGTTGAAGTCCAAGGCGTAGTGGTAGGCGTCATCAGGATGTACAACTAGCAGCAAGAACTATTCCCAGAATATTAAGAAGCCCCCGCCAATTGAATGGCGGGGGCTTCTTCGTTTCTCAAGTTACTAGTCGCTAGCCTTCAGTGATGTAACGGTATGCCGACAACGCTGCAGTGATGCCGTCGCCGACTGACGTTCCTAGCTGTCTGTCGGAGTACTGTCGTACATCTCCCGCCGCGAAGACACCGGGCTTGTCCGTCTCCATCCTGATGTCAGTGATGACGTGACCACCTGGATCCAACGTAACGGTCCCTTGCAGGAAGCTAGAGTTGGGGTGAAAGCCTATGTAGATGAACACACCTGACGTGGGATACTCAAACTCTTCGCCAGTCTTCAGGTCTTCCAGCAACACACGGTCAACTTGTCCGTTTCCGCGTATCTCCTTGACCGCATGGCTGAGCTTGAAGCTCACGTTCTCTGTGCTATATGCCCGATCCTGTAACACCTTGGTTGCACGCAACTCGTCACGACGGTGCACAATGGTCAGGCTGTTGACGATACGGCTCAGATACATACCTTCGTCAATGGCAGCGTCTCCGCCACCCACAACCACCGTGTCCTGCCCCTTGAAGAAGTTGCCATCGCAGGTTGCGCAGTACGTTACACCGCGGCCTGCAAACTCATCTTCGCCAGGGACTTCAAGCTTGTTGTGCTCTCCCCCGGTGGTGATGATGATGGTCTTTGCCGTGTATTCACGCTCTTCTCCAACCACCACCTTGACGTCTCCGTCCACCTTCAGCTCAATCACCTGGTCAAAGGCGAACTCCGTGCCGGTTTTCTCCGCTTGACGGTGGATAGCCGTTCCGATGTCCGGACCCAGGACTCCATCAGGGAAGCCCGGATAGTTCTCAATATCGGAGGTGTTGAGAATCTGGCCACCTGGAGCCAACTGCTCAAC
>CAUZTE010000093.1:0-5855 GCA_963582565.1 Dehalococcoidia bacterium
CAGGACCCCGATAGTAAGAGCCTGGGTGCCCGAGAGCCGATCCTTGCTGATGGCCCCATGTCATCTCGCACCTTGGAAATCACCGAGGACCAGACCAAGAAGCTTCTTGGCAAGATGATGTAGCGAACCCATCAAGGGTTTATAAAAGCATAGAGAGTCCAAACCACTATCCAAGATGTAGGAATGTGCCGACCCTCCACGCACCACTCGTGTGCAGTAACTGATGGCCGTTTTATGGGCGGCTACGGGCACAACGTTCTGAGTGTGGCAGACGCCACAGGACCTGCACCTTCCATTGCAACAAGGGACGTATAAAAGGGGCATGACTGAATCACAACGTCTAGAGTCCGTAGACATCATGGTGAACATGGGGCCACAGCACCCATCTACCCATGGCGTGTTCCGTATGGTGCTCTGGGTGGACGGCGAGCGCATCGTCGACGCTGAACCACACATCGGCTATCTGCACCGTGGCTCTGAGAAGCTGTGCGAAGGTGAACTCTACCCGCAGATCATCACCCTCTTCGATCGCTTGGACTACCTTGCGAACTACAACATGGAGCTGGCTTTCTGCGCCACTGTTGAGAAGATCATGGGCATCACTGTCCCTGATCGCGCTGAGTACATCCGGGTCATCCTCTGTGAACTGAACCGAATCTCCAGCCACATGCTGTTCTACGGCACTATGGGCCTGGACGCCGGGGCTATGACGCCCATCATGTACGGCTTCCGTGAGCGGGAACGCATACAGAACCTCTTTGAGGCTGTCAGTGGCGCCCGGATGATGCACAACTATTTCCGTATCGGCGGACTGCGGGAAGACCCGCCGGACGATTTCGCCGAGCGTGTAGCAGGCATCCTTCCAGCTCTGGCGCAGGGCATTGAGGAAGGCGACAAGCTCCTCACCTACAACGAAGTGTTCCTGGCACGCTCACGAGGCATCGGCGTCCTCTCCGGACAGGAAGCGTTGGACTACGGCCTGAGCGGCCCGTCACTCCGAGCGTCCGGCATACCTGACGATATCCGGGTGATAGAGCCTTACTCGGTCTATGACCGATTTGACTTCGATATCCCCGTAGGCAACAACGGCGACACCTGGGACAGGTACGCTATGCGTGTCGAGGAGATGCGCCAATCGCTTCGCATCGTCGAACAAGCTCTGGAACAGATGCCGGACGATGGCCCCATCAAGGCCGCAGGCGTCCGCGCCATCCCCCGTCCACCGGAGGGCGAGGTCTATTTCCGGATCGAGACCCCTCGCGGCGAGATGGGCGTGTACCTAGTCAGTGACGGCGGCGACAAGCCATATCGTCTGAAGGTACGACCGCCATCGTTCGCCAACCTTCAAGCATTACGACCCATGCTGCGTGGTGTCTATGTAGCCGACGCAGTTATGATTCTTGGTTCCCTGGACATCGTCCTTGGGGAGGTGGATCGGTGATCCTCCTCATTCCATTGGCGGTTGTTCTTGCAGGCCTTGTATCCATAGTTGTTCTGGCTATCGGCTACGGCGGAGAAGACGTTGCCCTTCTGCTAGGGAAGGCTCTGGCCTTGCTCAGTATCCTCAGCGTGGTGGTGCTCTCCCTGACCTGGGTAGAGCGCAAAGCTCTGGCTCGTATCCAACAACGGATGGGCCCTATGCGCGTTGGCCCTTACGGCTTGCTCCAACCGATAGCCGATGGACTGAAGCTCCTCATTAAAGAAGACATCATGCCCGCGTGGGTTGATAGGCCCATCTACTGGATGGCGCCCCTAGCGGTCTTTGTCCCAAGCTTCATGGTATGGCTAACCATGCCGTTTAGCTCATCCCTGGTTCTGCGCGACATGGAGTTGGGCCTGTTGTACGTCCTGGCGATGTCCGTGCTCTCCATCATCGGGCTGATCATGGCCGGCTGGGGCTCTGCCAACAAGTACGGCGTCATCGGCGGCCTCCGGAGCGCAGCCCAACTCATCAGCTACGAGATACCACTCATCGTCATTGCGATAACCATCGCGATGATGGCGGGTACGTTGAACCTTACCGAGATTGCTACAGGCCAGGGCAACACCTGGTACGTACTGATGCAACCCCTGGCGCTGGTCATCTTCCTGCTGGCGGGGCTGGCAGAGGTTGGCCGGAGCCCCTTCGATATCTTCCAGGCGGAGTCGGAGGTGGTAGGTGGACCGTTTATTGAATACAGCGGCGCTCACTGGTCCATCTTCTTCCTTGGCGAGTACATCAATACGTTCCTGGTAGCCGCACTGATCACCATCTTCTTCCTTGGCGGCTGGTCTGGGCCATTGCTCCCTGAGGTGGCCTGGTTCCTCATCAAGTGCTACAGCGTCATCCTGGTCATGTTCTGGTTACGTGGCACGATGCCGCGACTTCGCATCGATCAGCTTATGGCCTTCGGATGGCAGGGGCTTGTGCCGTTGTCATTCCTGAACTTCCTGATGGTGGCCTTCGCCATGTTCTACGGATGGCCTGACTGGGTTCAAACGGTGTTGAGCCTGACAATGCTCATTACTGCCAGCACATTCTTGTATCTCAAGACGGCGTCCAAGAAGGTACGCCCAACGGTGCGACTCATTCCGGCAAGGGAGGTTAGACGTGCTTAGTACATTGAAGGGCATGTTGATGACCCTCAGGACATCGCTGCGGAAGCCGGTGACAGCCCAGTATCCCAAGGAGCACCTGCCCCTGATGGAGCGACAGGTTGGCTTCCCCGCTCTGACGTGGGACGCCGATGTGGGCGAGCCATACTGCGTTGGCTGCATGGTGTGTGTGCGTATGTGCCCCACCCAGTGCATGTCCGGCACCATGATGGATAATCCCCTCTTTGCCGAGGGGAAGAGCCCGCGACGAAAGATGATCGAGGAATTCGAAATCAACCTGGGTCGATGCATCCTGTGCGGCATCTGCGTTGAGGTCTGTAACTTTGATGCCATCGAGATGAGCCACGAACACGAAATCAGCCACTTCGCACGCAACGGTCGCAGGTCAGACCTGCCGGTGCTGTTGGAGATGGGCAAGAAGTACCAGGCTGAGTCCAACTGGATATCCCCTGCCGTCAAAAAGGAAGCTATAGCCGCTGAGAAGGCTGCTGTTGCTGCTGCTGCGCCTCCCGCTGCGGCGGAGGAGACTAAAGACGCACCTCCTGAAGGGGAGGCCAAGTAGTGGATGCCAGCGCGGTAGCATTCTCCTTCCTGGCCGTAATGGTGATAGGCGGCGCTTTAGGCGTGGTTGTTACCCGCAACGTAGCCCACGCAGCCTTGTTCCTGCTTCTCAGCCTGGCCTCCGTGGGCGGTGTGTTCATCCTGCTTGTGGCAGAGTTCCTGGCGTTGGTACAGATCCTCATCTACGGAGGCGCAATCACCATCGTCCTGCTGTTCGCGCTGATGCTGACTCGCGCTGAGGAGTTCACCAACGTACGCGACAACCCTCAGTGGGTTGTGGCAGCCGTTGCCGCATTAAGCATCTTCGGCGTGCTGGGCGGCGTCATCCTCAACAACAAGCTTGATACGCAGGAGCTCGCTGGCCCCAGCCTTGAAGAGCTGGGCGCCGAACTCTTTACGAACTGGGTGATTCCCTTTGAGATAGCCTCTGTGGTCCTGCTTATCGCCCTGATTGGGGCAATCATCCTGGCACGCGCCGCCGACGGGGACGATGGCCAGGGTGAGAAGAGCGACACCCCGACCCCGCCTTCGCTGACGAATACCGATGGAACGCCCGGGGGACGAAGCTAAGTGGAGCTGTATCACGTTGAACTCCTGAGCGCGGCCCTTTTCGCCATAGGTATCTACGGCGTTTTGGCACGTCGCAACTCGGTGTTGATCCTCATGTCGATCGAGTTGATGCTCAACGCAGTGAACATCAACGCAGTAGCCTACTCCGCCTTCCTTGACCCGGGCCGGTTGGTAGGCCAAGTCATTACGATATTTGTCATTACGGTGGCTGCAGCGGAGGTGGGCCTTGCTATGGCCATCATCCTACGCCTCTACAGAACGATGTCTACTGCCAACGCGGATGAAGCCGACTCAATGAAGTGGTAGCCAGGGCGTGCCCTGGACCCTACCCGAGAATGTATGGCCCAGATTTGATCAGAAACGGTTGTCTCTGGGAAAGACTGAAGACCAAGGAGTCCGGATTGTCTAGGAACTCGCAACATAGAGCTGGAAACGCCCAATGATGGAATGGGCTTGGCTTATTCCCGCGATGCCCGCTATCGCCTTCTTCTTTCTGGCGACGGCTGGTAGACGCTTGCCCAACTGGTCTGCAATAGCAGCCACGGGGACGATGGCGGCAGCCTTCATCATCTTTTGGTTCGTACTGGCCGACTGGATATCCATGAAGGAGCTGCCTGAGGTCAAAGCCTTCGGGTTCAGCTTTGATTGGATAAAGGCTGGCGGTTCCACGTTCACCTGGGGCATGGTCATAGACCCCATCAGCCTGGTGATGGTGGGCCTGGTCACGGCGGCGGCACTGGGTATCCAGATATATACCTGGAGCTACATGTCCCACGAGCCACGGTTCACCTGGTTCTTCGCCGTACACTCGCTCTTTGCAGCCGCCATGCTGACACTGGTGTTGGCGGACAACCTCCTGCTGCTGTACATCGCCTGGGAGCTTGTAGGCATATGTAGCTACCTGCTCATCGGCTTCTTCTACGATAGAAGGCCTGCGGCCGAAGCTGCCAAGAAGGCGTTCATCACCACTCGTATCGGCGACGTGGGCTTGCTCATCGGCATTCTTTTGCTCTTTGCCAAGACAGGCACCTTCGAACTCTCGGCCATCTTCACGATGGTGGAGAACGGAAGCCTGTCAGATGCAGTCGTCACCGCCGCTGCTGTGCTGCTCTTCCTGGGCGCTATCGGCAAGTCGGCGCAGTTCCCGCTCCATGTATGGCTACCCGACGCCATGGAAGGGCCGACCCCGGTAAGTGCGCTGGTGCACTCGGCCACAATGGTCGTGGCGGGTGTGTACCTGGTGGCGCGCATGTTCCCCTTCTACGAGCACTCTGAATCGGCCGCGTTGATGGTGACGTTGATAGGCGCATTCACAGCGGTGGGTGCGGCTGCTATAGCCCTTGTGGTGACGGACATCAAGCGCATCCTGGCGTACTCAACACTGACAGACCTTGGCTTCATGTTGTTCGCTTTGGGCGCAGGGGGACTCACGGCGGGCATGTTCCATTTGCTGATACACGGCTTCTCCAAGGCCATCTTGTTCCTTGGCGCCGGTAGCATCTCCCATGGCAGCGGACAGACAGACATCCGACAGATGGGTGGACTGTGGCGCAAGATGCCCATCACGGCCGTCATCTTCGGCATCGGCGCACTGTCGCTCGGCGGCATCCCTCCCTTCGGCGGGTTCTTCAGTAAGGACGAGGTCATCACAGCGGTATTCGACGGCAGGGGCTGGGGTTTCATGGCAATCGCCCTGCTCATTGGTTTCATGAAGGCGTTGTACATGGGCAGGGTGTTCTTTGCGGTCTTCCTAGGGAAGCTCAAACCCGAGAACGAACACGCCCACGAGTCTTCCATGGTGATGCTTGCACCGATGCTGGTCTTCGCGCTGCTCGCGCTGTTCGGCGGGTTCCTGGCACTCAGCTACACGGACGGCTATCAGGGCTTCGGCTACTTCGTCTTTGAGGGAACTCACCAGCATCCGTTCCATTTGAACAAAGGTATCGCCATAGGCTCCATCGCCCTGGCGGTAAGCGGCTTCATCCTGGCATGGCTGGCCTACGTCCAGGGCAGCCTGAAGACGGAGCCCATCATCAAGCGTTTCAGCGGCGTCCACCGCGTGCTGATCAACAAGTACTACGTAGACGAGGTCTATCAGTGGGTCATCGATAAGGTGGTGCTGGTATTTG
>CAUZTE010000094.1:0-5841 GCA_963582565.1 Dehalococcoidia bacterium
CGCACATATTTCTTTGTTTCCTAACCCCCTACCAGCTAAGCCTAGTATCCGCTGCTGTGTAGGTGGCATGTGCGTAAGGGCATCATCAACCTGCTCATCGGTTAACGCTTCGAACCAGACGGTCTGGCCCTGGACCTTGATGGTGGTTACGTCAGTCATAGTCTCTCCTTCCGGGATATATTCCCCGGGGCTTAGGGGAGTGATAACCCCATATACACCTATATATACACCGTGTAGTAGGGAAGTGCGTAGGGGGAAAGTCGGACTTTGTTTATCATGAGCCGTTTTACCCCCCACCCCATAGGCCAGTCCCTTAATAACGGATGGGGGGCCTACCACAAGGGGTATCCCAAAATGTTCTGGAGTACTCAACCATGGAGGTGGCTACTATATCCACTATATATATGGGTGGACGCAAACCAATGTACCCCCGTATGGGGGGTAGCTACGATAAATTGAAAGCAAATTTGAAAGCAACGGCGATGATTCACGCTGACGACAGATGACTGCTGATGGAGAGTTTCATAGTTGAATCAGTGCTTGATGACCTTCTCTGACAGCCCCTGATGCTACCGCCCATGATTTGTAAACAGCAGGTCGTCGGTTCAATCCCGACCGGTGGCTCCAGATAAAAACTAAGGGCCAGCATTAACGCTGGCCCTTTTTGTTGACCATAGGCCTACAATGGCGGCATCTATCTAGGCGCGTGGAGGCATAATGGCTGAAGACCAGAGGGGGAACGAACCCCAGCAACGCACTATTACGGTTGACGACATAGCTGGCGTCGTCGCCCGCGTTGCTGACGCTTCCCAAAGCATCAACGATGATCGCCAGATTCCTCATCAGTTAATCGATTCTATGGTGTCCCAGGGGTTATTCCGGTTGCTGGTGCCCCGTTCCGTTGGCGGTAAAGAGATCGGCTTACTCGATTACTTGGCCATCACTCAAGCCATATCTTCAGCGGACGCCAGTATGGGCTGGAGCTTTAACCAGAACAACATTCTGGGGACCATGGCGTCGCTTATGTCAGAGTCGTTGGCGAAGGAGATATGGGCCGATACCAGCACCATCCTCAGCAACGGTCCGCCGCAGCACGCGTCGATTGAGGCGGTCGATGGAGGCTACTCGATTACAGGGCATTGGAACTTCAGCAGCGGCTCGCGTCACTCCACCTGGGTGGTGGCGATCGGCAAGCATGCTGGCCAGATACTCAGCTTGATCATGCCCCATGCAGACGTTGAGTGGATTGACTCGTGGCAAGTCGGCGGCCTCCGAGGGACCGGCAGCTTTAGTTTTGAGGCGAACGCCCTTTTCGTTCCAGCCCATCGCACTTGGATTGAAGCCCAGGCCGTCCGTAGAGAGAAGGGGCCCTTATACCTGATTAACCGCAGGCTACTTTTCGGTGCGGGGTTTGCTTCGGTGGCGCTCGGCGTGGCGCGTTCGGCTCTGGACGAGGCTATCAAGACATCACTGGCTAAGAGCCCTCAAGAACAAGCACTGCTCCGAGATCAGGTGCAGACGCAGCGGGACATCGGAGCCGCGGAAGCGTTGTGGGGCTCTAGCGATGCCTATCTCAAGGAAAAGGCGAGAACGCTGTGGGAGCACGCCTGCGCGCACGATGAGTTGCGTCTGTCGGATCGTATAGGTCTTAGGCTCGCCAGTACTTGGGCCATTAGAAAGGCAGCCGAGGTAGTGGATATCGCCTATTCAGTGTTCGGCGCGACTTCAATATTCGAGGATCAACCAATTCAGAGGAAATTCCAGGATGCCCATGCCATCACGCAGCAGTTGCAAGGGCGGTTTGAACACTACGAGACCGCCGGCCAGTTCTACCTGGGTCTCGAGCCCCAGGGTAATGCCTTTTAGGGCTAGGGCAGCACCGTTCAACCTCGATCGGCGGCTCCATTTCTTTCAAGGTCATCACCCTTTAGGTATTGAAATATTCTAATTATCTATGTATACTTCACATATAGGGTGATGGTGAATGGAAATTGAATTCGCAAATAGGCCGCTAGCCCGCCGATACCAAAGTGAATCGCTAGCACAGAGGGCTTGGAGCGAAAAGGTCGCCCGACGGTATATCATGCGGGTCAATCTCATCCAGAATTCCCGTGAATTCGACGACCTATTCACGTTCCCAGAACTCCACATTCACCCGTTGACAGGCGGACGAGAAGGTGGGTGGGCCATGACGCTACAGGGGCGTTGGAGGCTGATAATCGAGCGGCAAGAGGACGACTCCATTCTGGTTAAGGAGGTTACGAACCATTATGACGACTAAGCAACACATAGATACAAACGCAATTATCCCCCCGGGTGAATACCTGGAGGAGACTCTTGAAGCCAGAGAGATGACTCAAAAGGCTCTGGCTGATGCCATGGGTCGCCCTGCGCAGATGGTGAGTGAACTGATTAGAGGCAAGAAGGAACTCACCGCTGACACTGCTTTGGATCTGGAGCGAGTCCTAGGGATTCCCGCATACATCTGGATGTCTTTTGAGAGTACCTATCGGCTGGCCCTGGCCAAGGCGAAGAGAGTGGTTTCAAGCCCAACGTTGGTAATCACCCCCGCTAGCCCCCTGTTTATTCGTGACGGCGCGCGCTCGGGTGGATATACCACTACACCCAAACCTCAAACCTGGCAAGTGGTAGCAGCCAAATCATCTCGTCGCAAGGGCAAATAAAAAGATACCTCTTAGGCTGCCGCCTGAAAGGTATCCAGTGGCGAAGACTAGGGGCGGTGGTGAGGAGCTAACGGCTAGCAAGTATCTCCATCATCGGAGCTTGCGCATCTCTTAACGAGCATCCCCCGCGCGCCACGCCTTAAACCAACCCGAACGCCTGCGACACCAGTACGTAGGAACGGATTCGGTCCGCCAGCGAATAGGTGATGGACACGACTCCCACGTCCGTGGTCTCGTATCGCTCTGCCGCCTCCAGTATCCCAGCCTTCACCTGCTCGGGGTTGCCGTCTATACACCCGTCCACGTACGACTGTACGTGCGCTCTAACGGCCTCCGGCAACGGTATTGCAGCGGCCTCTTCAGGGGGTAAAACCCCATCACCGATCTCCTGGCCCTGGATACCCAACACTCGCCGAGCGCGATTGAAATTCCTGCTAGCTGCCACCCGCTCGGCCTCTTCCGTGGTGGGCGCACAGATTGCCTGCACGGTCACATTCAAGCGCGGCTTCTCACACAGATCAGATGGCTGAAACTCCTTTCGATACAAAGCGGCCACAGTGGGCCCATGCCCGCTCGTCGTACCAAAGAAGTCGGCGAACGCAAACGGCAGACCCAGTTGCGCCGCCAATCGAGCCGAATAGTCGGAAGAACCCAGCAACCAGATTTCCGGTGCGGTTTCAGGTTTCAGGCCGGGGGACACTTTCAGCGAGACAAACGGATGCTCCGCTTGAAGTCCGTTGTTCAGGTATCCCATCACATCCACCACCTGCTGGGGGAACGTCTCAACTTCTACCTGCCGCTTGGGGTAAGCCAGTGCATGCATCGTGAGCTGGTCACTGCCGGGCGCCCGGCCGATGCCCAGGTCCACCCTACCGGGGTAGAACGAGTCCAGCATCCTGAACTGCTCTGCGACCTTCATCGCCGAGTAGTGGGTCAGCATCACTCCGCCGCTGCCCACACGAATTCGCGAGGTGTTTGCGAGGATCTGGCCAACCAGTATCTCGGGGCTTGTACCAGCGTACGTCCCTGTGCTGTGGTGCTCCGCCACCCAGTATCGAGCGTAGCCCAGCGCCTCTGTGGCCTTTGCTAACTCCACGGTATCCCGCAAAGCGTTAGCGCCCGATTCCCCGTGGCGCATGGGTGATTGATCGACGACGCTAAGGGTCAATTCAGATACCAGAACACACCTCGCTCAAACGATTTGACTTGCCTACTGACCGATGGCCCCATACTTCACAGGAAGCCAAGGGCCAGCACAATTGCTGGCCCTTTTTCTTGCCTAATACCTGTTGAGGGATTTTACCTCTTTATGCCAGCCAACTCACCCGTTATACCTTTTGCTGCCCATAGACCCCAGGGCATAGTGAAGAACTTGAACCCCTTGTCCACGTAGAAGTTGGGATCCTGGCCGGGCGGGATGAAGTACATGCCCGGAACCACTCCGTGCCGCTTGCAGGCGGCTGCAACCTTGTCCAATCCCTTTTGGTATTCCTCGTTGGCGTAATCAAGTGGCGTATTAAGTTCGATGGAGAAGTCCGATGGCCCAACGAGGAGTACGTCCAAGCCAGGTACGCTGAGTATCTCGTCGATATTGTCTAGCGCTTTCTGGGTCTCGATCATGGGGATGATCAAAACCTCTTCATTCACCATATCCAGATAGCCGCGATAGTCTTTGGTATCGCCCCACTCACCGCGGACACCCGAGTTGCTGCGATCGCCCATTGGGGAGTATTTGCAGCTCCTCACCAGGTATTCGGCCTCTTCTTTAGTGTTGACCATAGGAACGATGATGCCTCTGGCACCGGCGTCCAAGGCAAAGCAGATTAGGTCTGCACGAATCGCGCTGACGCGGACAATTGGAGCCGCTGTTGTCCCGCGCATCGCTTGAATGGCGGGGATCAACTGCTTGGGCTCCACAGGCGCGTGTTGGGTATCAAAAAGCAGGAAATCAAACCCAGCATTTGCCAACATCACGGTATCGGCGGTAGCGGTCGTAGGTGTTCCTACAACAGTCTTTCCAGACTTCACAAGATCTTTAACAGTGTTCATTCAATAATCCTCCAGCAGGCATGATATACCAGGGGTCAATGAAAGGGCTTACGGTTGGGGCATCTCGTAGAACTCTATATAAGTCTCTTCTTGGAGGTCGTGGAGCTCTTTGTACAACTCTCCAACCCCCTCGGGTTCGCTCACAGCTTCCGCATAGGGAGATCCAAGGGTCTCTTCAGTCCAGTCCATGTAAACAGTGTTGCTTGGACCTGGCACCGTGTAGCCGCTCCAATAAACCCTGGTGGGTGAACGACCAATCTTCTCGTATGCTTTCGCCAGTTGTGCAATGACCTTAGCTGCTTTATGAGTGGTGCCCGGTTTGACCTTGAATACTCGTCTGACAACGTACATATCGCTCTTCCTTCAAATCTAAGTTTCGAGGAGTTTAACCTTCCTGAACGCGCTACATTATATGTCAGGTCTTACCTAGCTGCTAAAGTTGTTTTCCGTCAGCCTATAGCGATTTGGGCCAAACGGTCGCATGGGGGCAGAATGGACAACTCACCTGAGGGCTAATGGCCCTACCCCCGTTTTCCTTCAATACCCATACTCCAGCCTAAGTTCGGAGTGCCCAAGTCTAATGAACGAGGTGGAGACGTGCTGACACGAGAGGACAACGAGTTACTGGCAAAGTTGAAAAGTGCTCCAACATCGGCGAGGCCTACATAGATGCCAGCGAGAGAGTCTGCGTTAAGACCTACTCCTGTCATTGACTCGATTAGGCTACAATGGCGGCACGTTAAATCCAGTAGTTCGGTCACCTACCAGTGGAGGCAGTGGATATGGCGAACCTTTACACGACATCGCGAGAGAGCAAGACCGTCGAGATCGAAGAGTTCTCTCGGGAGGGGTTTCCGTTTCGGATGATAATCACTTTGAAAAAATTGGGAGTGGTTACCATGCTCGATTATCTGCTCACACCTGAAGAGGCAGAGAACATGGCAAAAGCCTTGAATCCATTGAAGAAATAACCCCGCCAATGACCCTATCGCCAGCTAGGAGACCTACCCGTGATCTGGAGCCAGATAACCATTCCCGGAAAACCCCGGATATTGATGATCGATGGTACGCGCAATACCCAAGGTTGGGAAAACGAATTTGCCGACCG
>CAUZTE010000095.1:0-5810 GCA_963582565.1 Dehalococcoidia bacterium
CAGAGGCAAAGCAGGCGGCGTCAAAGTCGTCGCTAACCCGGACGAGGCGGCTGAGTTCACCAAGTCCATCCTCGGCACCCAGTTGGTCACCTTCCAGACAGGACCGGAGGGCGTGCCCGTCACGTCTGTATTGGTTGAAGAGACCATGGACATCGTCAAAGAGCTGTACCTGGCCATGCTCATCGAGCCAAGCACTCGCAGCATTGTCGTGATAGCCAGCGAGGCCGGCGGCATGGACATCGAAGAGGTGGCAGCCACAACGCCGGAGAAGATTCTGCGCGCGGTAGTAGACCCCACCGTGGGCCTCCAGCCGTACCAAGGGCGTCAGCTTGCCTACGGAATGGGCATGGCACCGGAGTTGGTGCGTCCCGCCGCAGACCTGATGATCAAGCTCTATAAACTCTTCATTGAGAAGGACTGTTCACAGGCGGAGATCAACCCCCTCGTCGTCACCGGCGATGGGCGTGTGCTCCCCGTGGATGCCAAGATGACCATCGACGACGATGCGATGTTCCGCCACAAAGACCTAGCGGAGCTTCGAGACCCCGGCCAGGAAGACCCGCTTGAGGCCCAGGCCCACGATATCGGCGTCATCTACGTGCGACTCGACGGCGATGTGGGTTGCCTGGTCAACGGCGCAGGCCTTGCGATGGCGACGATGGACGTGGTCACCAACGTAGGCGCCAAACCGGCCAACTTCTTGGACGTAGGCGGCGGTGCTGACGAGGAGCGCATTCGTTCGGCGGTAGGCATCCTGCTTTCAGACCCCAACGTGAAGCGAGTACTGGTCAACATCTTCGGAGGCATCCTCCGCTGCGATATGCTGGCTCGTGGCCTGGTGGCCGCGTACGCCGACACGAAGTCCACTGCGCCGTTAGTAGTGCGGATGCTAGGCACCAACGCAGAAGAGGGTCGTCAGGTCCTCAGCGAGTCGGGCTTGAACGTCACCATCGCGCACACCTTCAACGACGCCGCAGAGGCGCTGAGGGCTTAGAGACCCCTCACTTTCGGGGGAGTCCAGAGGGGGTGCGCCCCCATGGCCCGCAGGTCAGTCCCAAACATATGCCCCCGGTATGACGAAAACTAATAAGAAATCTCAGGTAGGACAAACAAATGAGCATCTTAGTAAACAAGGACAGCCGGATTCTGGTTCAGGGCATCACCGGCAAAGAAGGCAGCTTCCACACGTTGCGATGCATGGAATACGGCACCAACGTGGTTGCAGGCGTGACGCCTGGCCGTGGCGGCTCGATATTCGGCGATACCACCGTACCCGTCTTCAACACCGTTGAGGAAGCTGTACGTGAGACCGGGGCCAACGTCGCCCTCATCTTCGTGCCAGCACCTTTCGCAGCGGACGCCATTGTGGAGTCTGCAGATGCGGGGATACCGCTGGTAGTGCCCATTGCAGAAGGCATCCCGCCCCATGACATGGTGCCGGTAGCCCGCTATCTGGATACCTCTACCAACACAAGGATGCTTGGGCCGAACTGCCCGGGCCTCATCTCCCCCGGGGACTTGTGCAAAGTGGGTATCATGCCCGGCGCTATCCACAAAGCAGGCAAAGTCGGCATCGTATCCCGCAGCGGAACATTGACCTACGAGGCTGTTGGCCAACTCTCCGGTCTGGACATCGGACAGTCGACTTGCGTGGGCATCGGCGGCGACCCAGTCAGCGGCACAACGTTTGTGGACGTACTTCGACTCTTCAACGAGGATCCGGATACCGATGCCGTGGTGCTCATCGGCGAAATCGGTGGCACCAAGGAACAGGAAGCGGCAGAGTTCATCAAGGCTGAGATGAAGAAACCCGTGGCATCCCTCATCGTGGGAGCCAGCGCACCTCCAGGGAAGCGCATGGGCCATGCAGGGGCTATCATTAGCGGCGCTGCAGGTCGGGCCGACGAAAAGGTGAAGGCGCTCATAGCTGCTGGCACCAGCCCAATCCCTACACCGGGCGATATCGGTTTAACCATCCAGGAAATACTGGGCAAGTAACTTACTCAACTCAAGCAGGAACCGTGCAAACATGACAACAAAGACCAAAGGAAGAATATTCTCCGGTATGCGACCGTCCGGTCGACTGCACCTTGGTAACCTACTGGGTGCGCTTGAGAACTGGGTCGCGCTACAAGACGACTATGAGTGCATTTACAGCATTGTGGATGTGCACGCCCTAACTACGCTCACCGACGGCCATGAGGCGGGCGAGATAGCGGCCAGTGTGAACGAGATCGCTCTGGACTGGCTGGCGGCGGGCCTCGACCCGGAGCGCAGCATCATCTTCGTGCAGTCGCACGTGCCTGAGGTCATGACCCTCCACACGCTGCTGAGCATGGTGACGCCCCTCGGCTGGCTGCTACGCGTACCCACCTTCAAGGACCGCGTCCGGCAGATGGATGAGACGGAGGAGTCGGTCAGCTACGGTCTTGTAGGCTATCCAGTGCTTCAGACGGCGGACATCATCCTCTACAAGGCGGACACCGTTCCTGTAGGCTCCGACCAGGTAGCGCATCTTGAGATAGCCCGGGAGATCGTGCGTCGATTCAACAACATGTTCGGCCCCACCTTTGCTGAACCCAAGGCAAAGCTCACGGAGACCCCGCTGGTTGTCGGTCTCGATGGTCAGAACAAGATGAGCAAGAGCATGGACAACCACATCGAGTTGGCTGCCACACCCGAGGAGACGGCTGCTCGATTGAAGACAGCCTTCACAGACCCCCAACGGCTGCGTCGGACAGACCCCGGTCGACCGGACGTCTGCAACCTGTACAGCCTGCATAAGCTCTTCAACCCCAACAACATTAAAACCGTCTACGACGAGTGCACAACGGCTACCCGAGGCTGCGTCGACTGCAAAGCACACCTGGCTACCGGCATCAATGCATCGCTCGAGGGATTCCGTGAGCGACGTAAGGAGCTAGAAGCCAACCCGGAGCGTCTCAAGGAGATCCTGTCCGATGGCGCTCAGAAAGCCTCCGTCATCGCCAAAGAGACCATCCTGGAAGTCCGGGAGCGGTTAGGCATATCCATCCCCTAGCAACGGTTGCATTGAGAGCCCGGAGTCCTGGCGAATCAGGATTTGCCGCAGATTATAAAGGTCTCTTTGGTAACCATCAGGCTTTTGGGTCCAGGCCTAAGCCCTTGGAAGGAGTTCGCCGTGAGGCTTGAAGGCAAAGTCATCATCGTAACCGGCGCATCCCGATATATTGGACAAGCTATGGCTGTACGCCTGGCCAAGGAAGGCGCGAAAGTGGTGGCCGCAGATATCCGTGACTGCGCTGAAACTGTGGACTTGGTGCAGGCAGAAGGTGCCGAGGTGCTTTCGATCCAGGTTGATGTTACCGACGAGGCACAAACCCTGGAGATGGCGAAAAAGACCGTGGAGCGATTCGGGCGTATAGATGGTCTGGTGAACAACGCCGGTATCTATGACGGCCTGATATCCAAACCGATTTTGGACGTAGACATGGATGTCTGGGATCAGGTTTTCCGTGTGAATGTCAAAGGAATTTTCCTTTGCACCCGAGCCGTATTCCCAAGCATGCGTGACCAGGGCGGCGGCAAGATTGTGAACACAGGCTCTGCTATCTGGCTGGCCGGAAACCCCGGTATACCCCACTACGTCTCCTCCAAAGCTGCTGTCACCGGCCTCAGCCGTACATTGGCCAAGGAGTTGGGCATAGACAACATCACCGTCAACACCCTGGCTCCAGGTGGCACACGTAGCGGCGCCGTGGTAAATCGTGACGACGCCCCTATCAGCATTCCTCAAGCCGGTCGCGCCATTGACCGATTGGAAGTCCCCGAGGACCTGGTGGGTACCCTAGTGTTTCTCCTGTCTGACGATAGCAGTTTCATCACGGGCCAGATGATTGTCGTCGATGGTGGAGTCTCCCTGCATTAGCAGCTCACGGAACCCTTTTCTCGGAGAACGCGTCATTCTCACTGGAACCCCAAATTGAAAGGTGACGGTAAAACGATGAAAAGATTGCTAATCACTCTTGTAGCCCTAGTTTCCGTCGTTATCCTGGCGGCCTGTTCCTCGAGCAGCGATTCCTTCGCCACCAGCGAGGCAGGCTCTGCGGACTCTGTAACAAACCAGTCCTCAAGTTCGTTTGCGCTGGGAGCTCCTGCGGCAGCTGTTGCTCCAAGGGCGCCGAGCCCGGACGCCTTTGACGACACCAGCAAAGTTGGAGTTGACGGCAGCCTCCAGTTCGCGGATCGAAAAATCATCTCCACCGGCTCCATCAGCGTTGAGGTGGAAGGCGTGCAAGAAGCAGTCGATCGCGTGAAGGTGGTCGCAGAGAACTTCGGTGGCCTTGTGGAGCGGCTTTCCAGTTTCGGCAACGATGACCGCCAGAGTGCTTCGATGACCGTCCGTGTGCCTCAGGCTCAGTTCGAAGCGGCCCTGGATCAGATTCGCCTCTTGGGAGACGTGCAGAGCGAGAACATCGGCAGCGACGACGTGTCCGAGCAGTTCATAGACCTGGAAGCACGGCTGAAGAGTTCACTACGTGAGGAGGACAGCCTCCTATCGCTGCTGAGCAGGTCTCTGAACATCAGCGATATCATCTCCATTGAACGTGAGTTGGCGCGGGTCCGTTCAACAATTGAACAACTGCAAGGTCAGCTCAACTTCCTGGAGCGTCGTGTTGACCTCTCAACCATCTTCATCGAACTCTTCCCACCTAACGAGGACCGCGTTCAGCCACCCTCAGCTTTCCTATCGATCAAGCTCGACGATGTATCCGGCCGTGTAGCGGAACTACGGGCGCTGGCTGAGTCCTTTGAGGGGCGAATTGACCGGGTGGTAATTTCAGAGCGCAATGGCATCGAACGTGCAGAGCTGACCTTGGTAGTTTTCGCCAACGACTTCCGCGCGGTTTTGGCCTCCATTGAAAGTGAAGGGGACATTGACGTCAAAGAAACCAATCAGGCCACTGATATCTCTCCTGCGCCAGAGTCCGGGGGCAAACCCGATTCTCGTATAGACATCACCCTGGTAGAGAAGGAAAGCGACATCGCCGAGACCGTTTGGGCTATCGTCGGCGTTGTAGCAGTCCTTGGACTTATCATTGTGGTGCCGTTCCTGACCTACCGAACTGGGCGCAAGCGTGGTAGCAAGGCCCAGGAAGCCTAAGTAGCTTCTCACTGAACAAACAAGTACCCTGTCCTGCACGAGTGGGGCAGGGTACTTTGGTGTTAAACATAAACGAGCAAAGAGAATCACCTATGGCGCAACTGGATTTGAGTACTGTCACTATCAGACCGGAAACCCCGGCCGACTTAGCCGCTATACGCGAGGTGCTTGTTCTGGCGTTTTCAGAGGAGTTCCCACGGGACGATGTCGCAACCCTGGCTGAAGCCCTCCGGGATACGCCCGGCTACGACCCAGCCCTCGCACTGGTGGCTGTGCATGACGGGGCGGTCATTGGCCACGTGATGTTCACAGCCATCCACATCGAGTCAGCTGGAGGCAACGTGCCCGCCATGACTCTGGCTCCTCTAGCTGTTCACCCAGCATGGCATGGCCAGGGTGTTGGCTCAACACTGGCGCATCACGGCTTGGAGAAATGTCGGAGCCTTGGGCACACCATCGTCACGGTCATCGGCCACTCCACCTACTACCCTAGATTTGGCTTTACCCAGTCCGTCCCCCTGGGCATCGCTATGACCCACGCGAAGTTGGATGAATCGAAGATGGTACTGGCGCTGGTGCCCGGAGCGCTGGACGGAGTGACCGGCATAGTACGCCTGCCAGCAATCTTTGACGACTAGGTTTGCCTGTTGATGCGCCGAGCGGAGTA
>CAUZTE010000096.1:0-5790 GCA_963582565.1 Dehalococcoidia bacterium
CGGGTTACCTCCGTGAAGGAAGGTCAGCGCGTGTTCGGGCTCATCGGCGGTGGTGGATACGCTACACGCGTGGTAACCCATGAGCGCATGGCGATGCCTATCCCCGATGGTATGAGCTTCCAGGAAGCGGCGTCTGTCCCGGAGGTGTTCTTCACGGCCTACGATGCCATCTTCACCCACTGCGAGCTTGTGATGGGCGAGAGTGTGCTTATCCATGCGGCGGGAAGCGGCATCGGTATCGCGGCCATTCAGCTCGCCAAGAGCGCCGGCGCATTCACCTATGCAACGGCAAGCTCTGCCGAGAAGCTGTCCCAGGCGGCTGCGATTGGTCTGGATGTAGGCATCAACTACAAGACCGACGACTTCGCTGATGTTATCAAGGAGCACACGGGTGGCAAGGGTGTCGACGTTGTTCTCGATGTTATTGGTGCGCCCTACTGGGAGCGCAACCTGAACTCCCTGGCTGTGAAAGGTCGCCTGGTCATCGTGGGTTCCATGGGCGGCAGCAAGCTCGAGACGGACCTGCGATTGCTCGGCCCCAAGCGACTTCGTGTCCACGGCACAGCGCTTCGCAGCAGGCCCATCGAGGAGAAGATCGTGTTGACACAGCAGATCGCCAAACGAGTGGTCCCGCTGCTCGAGAGTGGCGCAATCAAACCTGTGATTGATAGGGTGTTCCCGCTTGAAGAGACCGGCGCTGCTCACGCCTACATGGAGGACAACGCCAACTTCGGCAAGATCGTCCTATCCATGGAATAGCCAGGGAATCGCCCTGGACCCATACGTCGCTGCGGCGAGGGGACTGAAGGCATATTGCCTCCGGCGGAGACTAAAGTCCGCTACGTTCGGCCCCTCTGACCCGCAGGTCAGTCCCACACACATATATCTGCTCATCAGGGGCCCCCCTACTAACATGGGTAGTGGGTGCTCCTACTCTTTTCCTTACGCCCTACTACCTGTTACCTACCGTCACGGGTGACCTCATAGATAGGGGTGTCTGCTATTCTCATATCGAGACGAGGGCAGGAGGAATCAGAGAACCAACATCAAAAAGGCCCTCATCTAAAAGAGTGCAAATCCAATAGGGAAGGAGACAGGATTATCGGAAGAATCTTCGTCCAGAACCACAGATGGCACTATCCTAGTCTGCGCCTTGTTGGAAAACATACCCCCAAACACCCAACGAGGAAGCAGATAAGCCAAGAGCTTCGTAAGCAATAAAAAAGAGCTGAATGTCCTGTTCAAGAGTTAACAGACTGGCTCATTCGGGAGTATCCCGACACAGCGGAGCCAACGGCTAGGATAATAAAAGTAGGGCTCTATTACAGAGCCCTACTTTCTTGTGTTCATGTCTCCATCAAGCATCGATATATGTCTGAGACTGGCCTGAGGGCCAGAGAGGGCTAAGTCCTGCCTAAGACACAACCATGCGACCGACTGCGTCTGCCACCCGGTCCACCTCTTCTTCCGTGTTGAAGAAGGCTAGCGACATGCGGACGTTGGCGGGGTCTGACACCGCGCGGATGGAGATTCCTTCCTGTGCTTCAAGCGCGTCTACCAACTCCTTGGGCTCCCAGCCCGCTACGGAGAACGTTACCAGGCCTGTGCAGCCGGGCCCCTCAAGCGGAGATGTGATGGATGCACCGGGGATGGCCGCCAGGGCCGCTTTGGCGCGTGACGCCAGCTTCAGGCTGTGCTGCTCGGCCTCGCCGACCTCGAGTTGCTCCTTGAACTTGATGGCTGCACGATATCCCGACCAAAGAGCGTCGTTGGTGGTGGTGAGCTCAAACTTCTGGATGTCCTCTGGCTTGCCGACGAAGTCCTGATACCCGTGACCGGAGTCGACAGCGTGGCCGGATACCTTCATCGGCAGCACCCTGGGAATAAGCTCCTCGCGGATGTAGAGCGATCCTACACCGTCCGGTCCCATCATCCACTTGTGTCCCGGCATGGCGTAGAAATCCACGCCTAGTTCTCGCAAGTCAAGGTCAATGTGGCCGACGCCCTGTGCACCATCGATCAACGTAAGGACACCCTTGAAGCGCGCCAGTTCCTGGAGCTGCTCAACGGGCATCCGCAGTCCCGACTTGAACTGGATGTGACTCATGAAAATCAGCTTGGTGCGAGGGGTTATGGCGGCTTCCACCTTGGCAACGATGCTCTCCTGGTTCTCGGCCGGCTCCAGTGGCAGCACCTTGGTCACCGTGCCGTGCCGTCGCTCCAGGTAGTAGCAGGGCACCAACACGGAGTTGTGTTCAAGGCTGAAAGTGATGATCTCGTCGCCGGGCTTCCAGTCCAGGCCGTTCATGACGATGTTCTGACCCTCTGTGGTGTTCTGCGTCAGGGTCAGTTCCAGGGGTGAGACACCGAGGAAGGTAGCCAAAGCCTCGCGGAGATTCTGTCGAGTTGCCCTGCCGCTCTCCAAGACTTGTGGGCTGGCTGGTCCAAGGGTGCTCTCAATTTCCAGGCGTTTGATGATGGCGTCAATCACTGGCGTAGGCGAGGGGCCGGACCAGCCGGTGTTCATGTACACCACGTTCTGCGTTACTGGTATCTGACTCCGAAGCTTCTCGATGTCCATGTATCGCCTCTAATTCAGCATACGCACGTGTCTGGGACTGGCTTGCGAGCCAGGCAGCTTTAGTCTCCGCCGGAGGCAATACCTCTTTAGTCCCCCCGCATATGGCGCAGGTAGCCTGGGTGCAGGGCATTGCCCTGCCTTTAGTCTCCGCCGGAGGCAATATACACTTTAGTCTCCTCGCCTCAGCGACATACGCCCTTGCCCTGCCTAATTAACCTTGATGTATTTGAATCCCTCCGCGTGCCCCATGGCATGGGCCGCACCGGTCTGAGCAGCATTTTCCTTTAGGCGGGTCTTCATCTTTTCCAGCCTCTCCTTGTCGCTGCCCACCTGGGTCTTATGTTCCATCAGCGCAGCAATCTTCGTATCAATCGTATCGGTGATGTCTACCCAGACACTCGCACCGTCTCCTCCGGCACCCATGTAGATCTCCAGAGTGTTGTGAGGCATTAAGCCCTCTTCAATCAAATCCGGGTAAACGTGGTAGTCACGGGCTGATGGGAAGATCGCGTCAAGGGCGGCGTCCCCTGCCGCTCTATGGTCAGGGTGATTGATGAACCATTCACCGTAACGACGAGTGGGATCCTGGCAGAAGATGACGTCTGGCTTGTGTTTGCGTATCTGCCGCACGAGGTCTTTGCGTAGCTCAAGGGTGTTCTGCAGGACACCGTCCTCGTACCGAAGGAACTCAACGTTCTTTGCGCCAACCACATTGGCGGCGTTCTGTTGCTCTATTTCGCGAGTGGCGGCCAGTTCCACAGGCTTGATCTCCGGGTCAGACGTGCCTTTGTCTCCGCTGGTGCAGAGGACGTAGGTCACCTCCGTGCCTGCCTTGGCCCACTTGGCCAGAGTACCGGCGGCCATGTACTCGCCGTCGTCAGGGTGAGCGATGATGATCATGGCTCGCTCGGGTGCGCCGTTTGGTGGTTGCTCCATGATGTCCTTTCTGTGATGCGAACGCCCATGACAGGCGTAGGACGCTATAAGTGAATCGGATAGTACAGGATAGCAGGCCTTAGCGGCCACGGGAAAGAAGTGGGCTCAAAAGAGTTCGACTAGGTGAAACCCCAGGTTCGGAACTTCCAGTCAAAGGTTTGGGTGACCCTATTGATAGCGGCCTCACCGTCAGCGTAATCATTCTCCAAGGTCCTGCCCCATACAATGTCCGCGCCGGGTGCAGGGGTCAATTCAATGGTAAAGAGGTCACCGGGGTTGATGCGGAAGTTGCGAATATCAAAGCTGAACCAGCCCGATTCACCTTCGTCGAAACGGGTGTCTTGCGTAGAACAGAGTATAAGCTGACCATCGGACCCGCCTCTTTTAAGGCTGAGAGTCAGGGATCTGCTGCCAGCCCCATTGTTGGTCAAGAACACGTCTATGATCGAGATACTACCGAAACGTGGCTTGAACCCCTGGGACAGTTGCGCTGTCGTCCCAATTGTGAGCCCCTCACCCGAGGCATGATCAGGATCGATAGCCAAATCGATCGTTTGGATGCCTGGGATGAAAGGTCGCTCGGCAGGTGGCAACTCCGTCAGGTCGATTTTTGGGAACATCTGGATTCTGTGGTTACCGGAGTCCGCCACATAGATGGTGCCACTGGCGTTCACTGCAATGCCCATAGGCTGATCGAACTTGCCGTTGGAGGCTCCTTTCGATCCCCAGGAACCAAGGAACGTACCATCGCTTCGGAAAACCTGAATCCGGTGGTTTCCTGTATCAGAGACGTAGACATTCCCTAAGGAATCAAGAGCAATGCCTTGCGGGTTGTTGAACTGGCTCTCTCCGGTTCCTGTGCTTCCCCAGAAAGCTAGTGATTCTCCTGTTGAAGACAGCCAGTGAACCCGATCATTGTCAGAGTCCGCTACGTAGATATCACCACTGAGCGTCGCTACCATGGCTCCCACATTGCTGAAGGCACCCGAACCGTTACAGCCAATCAACTCCGTTTGGTACACCCCTGCCGCGGTCACCCGCTGAATGCGATTATCATCGGTATCTGAAACCCACACTGTTGATAGGGGTCCTGCAGCCAGGGCCACGGGTTTTTCCAGTTGGACCTCGTCAGTTGAGAGGTTTCCCCATGAACGGATGAATGTCCCATCAGACTGGAAGGACTGGACACGGCCTGTCTCATCGGCTACATAGACGGTATTGGTCTGTTGATCAATGGTGATGGCCGTTGGATTGGTGAACGTGCCTTGAATGAACGACTTGCCTCCCCATCGTGTGATGTATTCACCGGTAGGATTGAACTTCTGAATCAGGGAATTGTTGAAGTCCAACACATAGATGTTGCCTTGACCATCAATGGCCAGGTCACGGGGAGAATCAAATCGTCCGATAGTGCTGCCAAGGGAGCCCCACTTCACGCTGAGCTTGAAATCGAGTGGGCTGATGGGAACAGGAGTTGGTGTGGCCGGAGGGGTTGCTGTGGGCACACTTGTGGGCGTGGGTGGCTGAGGTGGTGGTGTGGGCGTACGAGTAGGGAACCCGGCTAAAGGGTCTGTAGGGATAGTGAGCCCCTCCGGTGTTGCGGTGGGCAGAGGTACAGACGTCGCCGTGGGCCCAAGGGTGGGCAGGAGAGAAGGCGGCACCCTGGTAGGCGTAGGAGGAGGCAGCGTGGCTTCAAGCGTAGGCGTAGATGGGTGGAAGTGTAGGGAACACGATGGGAGCAGGAGTTGATACATCCGAAGATGGACTAAGGGCGCCGCACGCGAATCCGATACATGCGACCAGAATGGCTGGAACCAGGAGTCTCTTCGGCATGCAGTCCTCGTGGGCAGGTCTTCAACACAGGGTATACGGTGGTGGCGCATACGGGATTCGAACCCGTGATCTCCGCCTTGAGAGGGCGATGTCCTTGGCCGCTAGACGAATGCGCCACTGCCTAAAGGGGTGTCTCAAGGCTATCTAGCCTCGCTATTATAGCTGACAGTGTCTGAAGGGGGAAGGTGCGTTTCCCCCAACGATCGAGGCGATGCGTGTAATAGGTTGAGAGATAGCTGCAGTTCCCGTACAATCGAATGCGTTGTCCCTTTAATGCCGAAGTGGCGGAATGGCAGACGCGGCGGACTCAAAATCCGCTTCCTTAAACGGAGTGTAGGTTCGACTCCTATCTTCGGCACCATATCTGAATCATAGCTAGACCCCCGGCGGAAACCGGGGGTCTAGCTAATTAACAATGTGACACTTTATGTGACACTCGG
>CAUZTE010000097.1:0-5780 GCA_963582565.1 Dehalococcoidia bacterium
TCAAGCAGTCACCAGTGACATCGAGTGGGAGCTGGCTGACCTTAACACGTGGAAGCCCAACACCCAAGCCGACCTTCTCTACACCAATGCCACCCTGCACTGGCTGAACGATCATGAGAAGTTGTTCCCCGGCTTGCTGGATGCGGTGAAGCCCGGTGGCGTCATGGCAATTCAGATACCCAACAACTTCTCAGCCCCAAGCCACACGTCCATTGCAGACGTCGTGCGGGAAGGCCCGTGGCAGGAGCGGTTGAAGCCATTTCAGCGGGAGCACCCGGTCAAGGAGATGGACGAATACTACCAGATACTGAAACCCCACGTCACATCGCTGAACATGTGGGAGACCATCTACCACCAGCAGCTTGAGGGTGAGGACCCGGTGGTGACGTGGACGATGAGCACGATGCTACGCCCGTTGCTTGACCAGCTTAGTGAGTCAGACGGCGCGGCATTTGTAGAGGACTATCGACAGCGTGTCCGGAAGGCCTACCCACCCCGGGCTGATGGGGTGACCATCATGCCCTTCAAACGCATGTTCATGATCGCTATCAAGTAGGGCCTTAGTCTCAGCAGATTAGTCCCGGTTGATCATAAAAGTAGCGGCCTTGTCGAAGTAATCGAGCAACAACTCCACGTCGCCCTCAGCGGCATCGGTAGCCAACACCGCCTCACGCATGTGCTGGAACCACGCATCACGCTCAATCTGCCCGATAGCGAAAGGCATGTGACGCATCCTCAAACGCGGATGCCCTCTATCCCTCGAATAATAGGGTGGCCCGCCCCAGAGTTGTACAAGGAACATGGCCAAATTGTCTTTGCCCGGCTCTAGGTCCTCCGGGTACATGGGCCGCAGCGCCAAGTCCACCTCCACAAACCGGTAGAACCGTTCCACCAGGTCTTTGAAGTATGGTATGCCGCCCACGCGCTGATACAGCGTGCTCTGTGGTTCTGTTCCTTCGGATTCCGGGCCGGCGGGGCTCTGTTGCATGCGCGACTCCCTAATTATCTGTTGCCAAGGGTAGTTATACGGCCTGTACCGTGTCAAATTTGAGGGACTCTAGGCCAACAGGGCTCACACCGTTAAGCGGTCTTCTTGTTGCGTCCCAGCCCCTCATGTATAGTGCGGCCAATCCGCTTAGAAAGTTGGTGGACTCATGTGGTATGCAGACCTGTTCGCTGGTTTCTGGAACGGCCTTATCGCTTGGGCAGTATTGCTTCTTCACGTGTTCGGCGCCTGGAATAGCCACGAGTTATACAACACCGCTAGGAGCGGCAACTGGTACGACTTCGGGTTTCTCGTCGGCGCAGGCTCTCCATTGATGGGTGCGCTGGGCAAGAAACACCGTAAGCGCTGATTCTGAATAACCCAGGGGAATGAACAAGCATGACCGACAACGCCGAACTTCAACGATATATGGGCGTGGCCCTCGCAGCCGCCAGAAAGGGCGGCGATCTGCTACTCGCCAGGTTTGAAGCGCGTGCACAGCGTCCGGAGCAGCCTCGAGCCAAGGCGGACGGCTCTGTGGTGTCCGATGCCGACATCAGCGCAGAGCAGACTATCGTTGAAGCGTTGAGCGGACTTGAGGGTGACTTCGGCCTTGTATCTGAAGAAGCTGTAGCGGACCAACGGGAAGGCGAGCACACGTGGGTGATAGACCCACTATGTGGAACCGCCAACTACCTCCGTGGCAGTGAGCAGTGGGGGCTGAACGTAGCCCTTCGCAAAGGCAACGAACTGGAATTAGCAGTCATGATCTTGCCAGCAATGGGCCTTGAGTTCTGTGCTGTACGAGGCGGCGGCGTGACCCTGAACGGGGTTCCTTTCATGTTACCTACCACCACTGAGCAGATAGGCGTGGTTATACTTGAGAAGTCCGGAGGTCGTGGCCACAAAGAGATGGTCATCCAGGAGCAAGATTGGATATCCGGTATGCAGCAAGTTCTGACCCTTGGCTCCGTGCCATCTTCCGTTGTAGAACTGATTAATGGGCGGGTCAGCGCGTGCGTGTTCCACAACTTTGGGACAGTCCACCTTGCCGAGGGAGCAATGATCTGTGAGGAATTAGGGCTACACGTCACAGACGCCGATGGGGATGACATCGACTGGGTCTCGCCAGCCAATCTTCCCAACGCGGTTTTGGCCCACCCGGAGTTCCACGCCAAGTTACTGGCTATGCGAAACAATTAGCGGTAAGTAATCGGAAACAAGAGAGGGCCCCGCCTTTTCAGGCAGAGCCCTCTTCTTTCGTTAGCTATGACAACGCGTGTTGCCAGCAAAGGCCCCTAAGGGGCGACTTCGAGTTGATCTGCGTCCGCTGCAGGCTGCAGGTCGAAGGCGTTATTGATAGCTGAGATGTACTGGTACTGACCAGCCGTCGCCGTGATCTCCACTACCCAACGGATGCCCTTACGTTTGATCATGGAATCGAACAATGTCTGATCCACCTTGTTGGTCTGTAGGAGCTGCCGGACAAAGGTCACGATATCGCGATAGTCCTCGGCCAGGCCGCTGACGTCTGCGCTGTTGCGCACAGCCAAGATGGCCTCCTCTGGTACATCGTTCTTGCGAGCTGTGCCCACGTGGGAAGCCCACTCGTATCGAGCGTCCTTCTCTCGCGATACTGCCAGGATGGTGATCTCCCGCTCTCCCATGGTGATTGACGACTTCAATCGCACGTGAGCGCCGGCCTCCATGACCTTCTGGGCAAGTCCCGGGCTGTACGCCAGTACACCGAAGGGGCCGGCAACGCGACCCAACGTCTCCACAATGGAATCGATCTCCGCATGCTGATCCGCCTCTACGTCACTCTTTTCTGCAATCAACTTGATCCTTGGCATAGTGTTCTCCTTTTTGTTTTGGGCCGTTTTGTTTTTCGCTTTTCCCTAACTGTCGCTTACTTCCAGTCGCTGTCAGACGGGTAGATGTTCGGCCCGATGTTGAGCACTGACGGACCGTCCCGCCACTCGCCAGCAACCTCGCCGAACCGCTTGAAATGCGCCGATGCCTGGTGATCCTTGAACGCCTCCTCATCCTTGTACACCTCGTACAGGTGGATGGTATTGGCATCCTGTCCGTCCTGAACCACGTCGAAACGCAGGCAGCCGGGTTCGTCCTCGTTCGCGCCCTTTGCGTTCAGTAGCAGCTCCTTCAGGTACTCATCATGATGCTCCGGTTTGATCTTGATAGTCACAAACAGAATATGCACAGTTATGTCTCCTTCAGGCGTCTTTAGTCTCCTTAATCTACTTCCAGTTGCCGTCAGCCGGGTGTGCGTTTGAGCCCGTTCGCACTACCGATGGGCCGTCGCGCCAGTCTTTGGACAATTCTGACCATTTCCTCTGATAGTCCATGGTGTGGTGGACATCGTAAGCTGCCTCATCCTTGAACACCTCGTAGAAGTGCACAGTGTTGGGCTCGCTTTCGTCCTGGATGATATCGAACTGGAAGCAGCCGGGCTCCTGCTCCACGGCGCTCCTTGCGTTCACGGATATCCCTTCGATGAAGGCGTCATGGAACTCCGGTTTGATCTTGACCGTAACAAGCTTGACGTGCACGTAATCCCTCCTGTGCTTTGGCTGGAGTAATTGTAGTTCGAGGCGATGGAGTGTCAACCTAACCCATTTTGGTATTGGCTCTCGACGTTTCGTACAGTTCGATGTAGTGGGCCACTGACGTCCGGGCGATGGCTTGGCCAACCAGTTCCAGCGGCAGGTCGTCCAACGACTTAAACCGCACGCAGGCTTTGCCGATGTCCATCCGCTTCCCGCTGGCCCTGTACTCTTCCTCAAACCACTCCATCAACTCCGGCTTACCGTAGATGTTCATCAGGTATGCAGAGCAGTAGTTCTTCTGCGATGCCAGCGCCGCGTACATCAATGGGTGTTTGTTATATGTGGTGGGGTAAGTGGAGAGTGGAATTACGTAGCTAATCATCCCGAAGTCCATCACCTCTTTATACCCAGATGGCAAGCACTTCAGGATGACGTCGCGCACAGTGCTGACCGTCTCCCGTCGATCGGGCGACGGTCAGCCAGGTAGTCTTCAACCGATGTCGCATCGCTCTTTGCCATACAAGATACCCCCACTTGAATGTATGAAGCACAGTACACATCGTCAGCAAAAGGGGCAATGCCCCCAGCAGAAGGGGCGCGCCCCCAGGTGGTATCATGCGCGACATCAACGCTGAAGGAGACGCCATGACTCGCGTAATCGATGTCCACGCCCACTACCTTCCTGAAGAGTGCAGGGAAATGGTGGGGCGCACACCGGGGTTGGAAAACATGCGCGGTGACTTCCTCAGCCTGGAAAATCGGCTGGTGGACATGGACGCATCCGGCGTTGATATGCAGATGGTCTCTGCCTTCTCAGACTTCTATGGTCGAGACCTGGCCACGGCCAAGAAGGTCAACGATGTTGTCGCAGCAGGCGTCGCCAAGCACCCGGACAGGTTCGCCGGGCTGGCCGTCGCACCGCTGGCAGAGCCTGAGACAGCAGCCAAGGAGATGGAGCGGGCCGTAAAGGAGCTTGGTCACCGTGGCGTGGCCATCGGCTCAAACGTGGACGGTGTGAACCTGGATGCCCCGGAGTTCGCCCCGTTCTTCAAGACCGTTGAGGCCCTGGGAATCCCCATCTTCATCCACCCCGTGAACGCGCTGGGCGCAGACCGGTTGGCCAAGTACGAGCTCAACAACTTCATCGGGTTTGTGACGGACACGGCTGTGGCAGCAGGCTCCCTCATCTTCGGCGGGGTCATGAAGGCATTCCCAAACTTGAAGATATACCTGGCCCACGGGGGCGGCACGTGCCCGTTCATCCGCGGCAGATGGGATCACGGCTGGGAGCATCGACTGAAAGGCCCAAAGATCGATAAGCCGCCCAGCGAGTACCTGAAACTCTTCTACGCAGATGCCCTGGTGCACTCCAAGCAATCGCTGCAGTACGTAGTGGACGTGTTCGGCGAAGACCACATCATGGTGGGCACAGACTACCCGTACGATATGGGCCACCCGGGCCAGCCCGCATGGATACGCGACTCAGGTTTCCTGTCACCGAGTGGTGTAGAAGCCATCCTGGGAGGCACTGCCGAGAAGCTGTTTAGGCTTTAAGGCAGGTTTCCAGCAGTTCCAACGCCGCTTTGGTGAATGCCCACATGTTGGCTTCACGGTCGCTGCTTCTTGTCTCCACCGTGATGGTGCGCTCAACGGGGCCGGAAACGGCGAAGCACGCGTGTCCTGAAGCATCGCCGTAGCGATTGCCCGTTGGACCGCTGGCTCCGGTCTCACTGACCGCCCACGTAGTGCCGAACTTCTCTCGTACACTCTTCGCAATCAACGCCGCATACGGCTCTGTGCTGGCGCGCATGCCAATCTTCGCCATATCGTCTTCGGAGATACCTAGTAACGTCATTCGTGACACGCCAGTGTAGGAGACGATTCCCCCAACGTAATAGGCCGATGCACCGGGTATGGACAGCAGCGCCGCAGAGATCAAACCACCTGCCGACGAGTCGGCTACCGCGATGTTTTCCTTGCGTTCCTTGAGCAGCGCTCCCACCGATGTTGCTAACAGGGTTAGCTCAGGCATATGACAAGCCTCCATTGTTTTACTGGCATGCATTCTATCGGATGAAGCCACACAGAAATTGACATACCTGTAACAACAACGAGTTTCCTATCCCCCCCGTTCCCACAACACCCACTATACCCACCAAACCCGTCAATACACCCCAACATCAACAGACAATGCTCCTGAAAACCCACTGAATCATTCTTCCGGGTGA
>CAUZTE010000098.1:0-5773 GCA_963582565.1 Dehalococcoidia bacterium
CCTAGTTAACATTATATAAATATAGATGTTGCAGCTCAGGGAATGACTTCATGTAATTGTTGATGGCGCGGGTTTGGCGACGTACATAGCCCCTGCGCATACGGCCCAAGATATGCCCATGCAAACAAGTCCAAACCCGTACCCTCCAGTTCGATCAAAACTTTGAGCCATCAATAAAGGGCCAATAGCCATCACACTGAAAGTGACCGGCATCGACAATCCCGCGATTGCACCAAGATGGTTACGGCCAAAATAGCTAGGCCATACAAGTTGCTGTGTACCTACAAAGCCGCCTATACCAAAACCCATAAATGCGGCGTAGATTAGGGCGGAATTTCCTTGGAGTATCAGCATCAAAGGCATCGACATTCCAGTGAAAATCCCTATAGCTATTAAAATATTTCGGATGTGGTACCGATCTGCTAAATACCCCCAGAAAAACCGAGCCAACATACTAAATAACCCATAAATACTGAATCCTAATGCAGCCAGGTGGGTAGAAAACCCTTTGTCAATGTACATAGGAACCAAAGTCGATGGCACCCCGTTCGGAGATAAGCTTGCTGCTGCTATTGCCAAGAGTAATATCCACATTGTTTTGGTGCGAATGGCCTCAGAAGCTGTGTAGCTTCGAACAGAAGGGACTAATGAGGATTGAGCTGAATGGTCTGCCGGTATTCCATCGGGAAGAAGCCCTACATCTTCAGGTTGTCGCCAGACTAATAAGGCAGGAAGACAGGAAAAAAGAAAGGTTAAAGATCCCAAAATGACCCAAGTTCCTCTCCAACCAATAAACTCTAAAATAAAAGCTACCAGTGGAGGAAGGGTAAACGCAGCTGCACCAGTACCCATCGTGGCCATTGCAACGGCCCGCCCGCGGTACCGTAGGAACCAACGAGGGACTACTGCAGACATCACTAGGAACCCTGTCCCTGAGGTAGCCAACCCGCCAATAACACCATAAAAGAGAATGTATTCCCATTGGGAGTTTATTAAACTGGTTGCTGCTAGTGATATTGCGGCAATAACTCCACTAACCACACCGACCAATCTGGCACCATTCTTAAGGTCTGCAAATCTCCCCAAAAGGAGCATGCCTCCTGCTCCCACTAACATTCGAACTGTTAAGCCAAGGTAAATAGATGATAAACTCCATCCAAGGTCTTCTCGCATTGGTATAGCAATCACACTAGCAGCCCAAAACGCACCGCCGGCCATGAACCCCATAAAAAAAGCAACTGCTACGATTACCCACCCATAAAAAAAAGGTAATCGCCCCTGCCACGAATGTTCAAATGTTTCTTGTTTCTCCGTCATTTACTTCTCGTTCCGTCTTTGGTGCGGTGTAGGTATAAAGGGCGTAAATTCATTTAGCTACGGATTATCTAGTAATACCGAGGGTGGGATTCGAACCCACACAACCTTTGGGATAGAGAATGTTAAACCCTACTTACAGCATTTCACACTGTCTATTTATATTTAGATCACTTCATTAGGCATCTACTAACGCTCACTATATCCCCCTGGAACCCATTGGCAAAGGAGGGACATCAGGTGGGACAAACCCAGTTTTGGACAGCAAAAGAGAGCCGGATTACCCGACTCTCTCAAATACGAATTAGCTATGGTGGTGGGGATGCCGGGACTCGAACCCGGACGCTGTTAAGCACATGATCCTAAGTCATGCTCGTCTGCCAATTCCGACACATCCCCAAGGGTTACGGCATAAGTGTAGGGTTCCAAAATGCAGTGGTGAAGTGGTGACCCGCCTCGGACTTGAACCGAGAACCTAATGATTAAGAGTCATTTGCTCTGCCAATTGAGCTAGCGGGCCGCACATAGAAACGATACAGGGGACTCACGGCGAGCGCAAGTATTTTACGGTAGAATCTGGCCAAAGCATCACCACGGAGGAGCAGGTGCCGGATTTACCAAAAATTACCCTGACCACCGTCCAGGATGCTCTCCTGGCGTGGTTCAAAGCAGAAAGCCGCGCACTCCCATGGCGAACAACGCGTGACCCCTACGCCATCATGGTGTCAGAGGTGATGCTTCAACAGACCCAGGTAGACCGCGTAATCCCCGTCTACTTAGCCTTTCTCAAGCAATTTCCCGCCTTCCACAATCTGGCCGACGCTCCTGCCGCCGATGTCATTAGAGCGTGGGCCGGCATGGGCTACAACCGTCGCGCTATGAATCTCCAACGGGCGGCGGAGCAGGTCACAGAATTGTACGAGGGTGTGCTGCCATCCGACCTGAAGGCGCTGCGTGGGTTGCCCGGTGTCGGCGAGTACACGGCAGCTGCATTGGCGTGTTTTGCGTTGGGCCAAGAGGTAGCTGTCATCGATACCAACGTCCGTCGAGTGCTAGGGCGAGTGTTCTACGGGCCGGAGGGAGCACCGGAGAAAGAGTTGGCCAACATCGCTGCGCAAGCGCTCCCGGATGGTGAGGCGTGGAATTGGAACCAGGCGCTGATGGATCTTGGCGCAACAGTCTGTACGTCCCGGCGTCCCACCTGCCTTTTGTGCCCTATTCGTTTCGACTGCCTGGCCGCGGGGGCATTCATGGCGACAAATGGCGCAGTAGCCGAATCGCGCGCCCCATACAAAACGAAGCCAGCGAAATTCAAGGGCTCAAGCAGGTACTATCGTGGCAGGGTGGTTGACCACCTCAGGGGCCTCTCGGACGGGGAGTCGTGCGACCTACCAACGTTGGGGGCCGCGGTCAAGCCTGACTACATTGCTAACGACCAACCGTGGCTACTGAAATTGCTTCAAGGGCTGCGACGCGATGGCCTTGTCGCGATGCGGGGTGAGGGCTCAACAGTGACAGTCAACCTTCCCATATAGTCGGAAGCGCTTCAAGGGAGAGTAACCAAAAGGAGCAGCAGAAACCCCGTTGGGTAACCGCCAGGTCACACGGGACCAGGGCCTAAACCCGGTTAAGTCCGTTTGAAATAGCGCTCAAGGTTGTTAGCGCTGAGGTGGAGCATCGTCGGACGACCGTGTGGGCAAGTATGTGGTTGTTGTGTCTTTTCCAGCAGGCGAACCATCTCCACCATCTCCTCATGGCTGAGCACCAGGCCGGCCCGCACCGATCCATGGCACGCAACCGTGGCAGCAATGCGATCTTCCCAGGTGGAGAACTCCACAGCCTCGCCAACACCGTCGAGCAATTCGATGAACGACTTCGCTGGCCCCTTAGTGGCCAGCACTGCAGGAACGCCACGTAGCAGGTACGTCCTATCGCCAAAAGGCTCCAGGTCCCAGCCGTATTGGGCCAGCACCTCGCCTTGTTCGTGGACCGTCTCCGCCTGAAACGACGTCAGTTCAACCGTTACTGGCTCCAACAACCCCTGCACCTCTGGGTTGTGCGTGGCCGCGGCAGTTTTCAAACGCTCGTACATCACGCATTCGTGGGCAGCATGCTGATCGATGAGGTAGAGTCCGTTCGGCCCCTCGGCCACGATGTAGGTCTCCTGACTCTGGCCCAGCACCCGCAACGTCGGCAGCGCATCCATCATGGGAAACGCGTTCTGCGCTGCAGGTTCAGGCATACCGAGCTGTGATTGCGTGGTTGCATCGACAGTTGAGCCCGACGAGAAGCCGCCCCACACTCCGTGGCTACGCTCTGGCAATCGATTCGCAGCTAGCGTCGACGATGCACCCGGGTTCGATGCAGCAATGCCTATCTCCGGCACCGGCGACCCCGCCACAATGGTCTCACGAACGGCACGTTGGAGGACGCTGAACACATCGCCCTCAACGCGGAAGCGTACCTCTGATTTTGTTGGATGCACGTTCACATCCACATCCTCTGGGAGGACATTGACCATCAGAATCGCCAGCGGGAAGCGGTCGCCGGCCATCATCCCGCGATAGGCCTCTGTGACGGCGTACGTAAGCGTCCGGCTCTGGATAGGGCGTTGGTTGACGTAAAGGCCTATATAGCTACGATTGGCGCGATGAAGGTCCGGTGCGCTGACCAGCCCGGTCACGCTGATACCGGCATCGCTGTTGCGCTCCATAGCCAGCAAAGCTTGGGCGATCTCACGGTTGTAGACGGCGGCCACAGCCTCACGGATATCGCCGTTTCCGGGCGAGGAGAAGGCGTTTCGCCCATCGGAGTCGAGGTTGAAGCGGATTGATGGATGGGCCAGCGCGTAGTGGGTCATGACTGTGTGGATGCGCGAAAGTTCTGACGTGGCTGTCCTGAGGAACTTCCTCCGTGCGGGAACCTGCTCGAAGAGCTTCTCGACGGACACGGTGGTGCCCACCGGACCTCCTCGTGGCTCCTGCCGAAGTGCTCGCCCATTACTGGCCTCCACAAACGTCGCAACCTCCTGGTCGGCGGTGCGAGTGAGAAGGGACACTTCCGCCACGGCAGCTAACGAGTACAACGCTTCGCCACGGAACCCCATGGTCAGGATGCTATTGAGGTCGTCGGCGGAGGTCAGTTTGCTGGTGGCGTGCCTTTGGAACAAACTCGTCACCTCGGCTACAGGGATGCCGTGGCCGTTGTCCACAACGCGGACGCCCTCCAGGCCGCCTGCCACCACTTCCACCTGCACGGAGGTTGCCCCAGCATCGATTGCGTTCTCCACAAGCTCCTTCACGGCGGAGGCTGGCCGCTCTACGACCTCACCCGCCGCGATACGGGCAGCAACTTCGTGGGAAAGCACTTGAATCGGCATGTCGCCAGTATACCAGCAGGACATCACCATGCGCCCATGTGCATGCGGCAGGACTGACCCTGCACCTACGGGCCCTTACGGGTGCCAGTGGTTCACGACTAATCTTGGGATGAGAACTTTTATCAGGCAGGGCTCGTCATTTACAATGCCAGGTTTAAGCTCGTTTCAATTACTGTCAGGTACTCCGGGTCAAGGCTGAGCCTTGAGGTGGTACCATGAAGATATCTTGTACGAGGTTGGCACATGGCCCTCTCCCCCGAGGAACTCCAGGACATCGAACAGCAGGCTGTAGAGCTTGCCGGAAAAGCTGGCCGAATTCTGATGGATCGGTTCCAGCGACCGATGTCTGTGGAGTACAAGGACAAAGAGGGCTGGAAGGACCCGGTAACAGAGGCCGATAAAGCATCAGAGGCTTTTCTCTCAGAGGAGACCGCCCGGCGGTTCCCCGACCATGGTTTCGTGGGCGAAGAGGGTGGCGGCAGAGAATCGGGGGCGTCCGGGCTCATGTGGGTCATAGACCCGTTGGACGGGACGACGAACTTCTCAAACGGGCTGCCGTCCTTCTGCTGCTCCATTGCCCTTGTTGAAGACGGAGCCCCTGTGGTCGGCGCCATCTTCATGCCCTGGCCGGAAACGAAAGAGGGTCGCATCATCCATGCCCGCAAAGGCGGCGGCGCTTGGGAAGGCGAGACTCGATTGCAGGTCGCGCCCGGTGATAAGCCTGTAGCGGGACGTGTAGTAGTACGCGGTGGCTTCCTTCCGGGCAGGTTCAGGCCCAGCAAAGAACTATCAGCCAACGGGGGCCAGCAGCGGTCCGTGGGCAGCACCGCCTCAGAACTGGCTATGGTTGCAGACGGCACCTATCAGTACACGCTCCACGGGAACCCTTATTGCTGGGACGTGGCAGCCGGGATAATCCTTGTACAAGAGGCGGGCGGCACGTCCTACAGCCACAACGGGAACGGTTGGTTCCCACTGACAACCTTCAAAGACCCTGCAAACGAGGGGTCTATCACCCATGAGACGTTGCGGAAATGGCAGAATCCAGTTCTATCCGGAAACCGTGAAATGGTGGGGTTT
>CAUZTE010000099.1:0-5771 GCA_963582565.1 Dehalococcoidia bacterium
GCCAGCAGCTTTGATCATGCTGTACTCGCCGCTCACATTGTACGCCGCTATCGGGTGGTCGAAACGCTCCCGGGCCTTGCTGATAACATCCAGGTATGACAATGCAGGCTTCACCATCAGGATGTCGGCACCCTCTTCCGCGTCCTGCTCCAGCTCTTGAAGCGCCATGCGGGAGTTGGCCGGATCCATCTGGTAGCCGCGTCGGTTACCCAACTGCGGAACAGAGTCGGCGGCCACGCGGAAGGGGCCGTAGAACGCTGATGCGTACTTGGATGCGTACGCCATGATCGGCAGGTTACTGTACCCCGCGCCGTCCAGGCCCTTCCTGAGGGCGGCGATCTGGCCGTCCATCATGGCAGAAGGCCCAACGATGTCCGCCCCGGCCTCTGCCTGGGCTACAGCGGCCTTCGCCAGTAGCTCCAACGTCGCATCGTTGTCCACGGACTCGCCAAGCAGCACACCGCAGTGGCCGTGGTCCGTGTACTCGCACAGGCAAACGTCCGTCATCACCAGCAACCCGGGCGCAGCCTTCTTAATGACCCGTACAGCTTCCTGAATGATGCCCTGCGAGTCATAGGCCTGCGTGCCGAGGGGGTCCTTTTCACTGGGTAGGCCGAACAGCAACACTGCAGGTATCCCCAGCGATGCGATTTCCTGCGCCTCTGCTGCCAGGTCACTCAAAGGAAGCTGAAAACACCCGGGCATCGGCTCGATTTCTTTCCGACCTCCCGGATCCTCCGTCACAAAGAGTGGGTAAACGAACTCAGCGGCCGAAAGTCGCGTTTCCTGTACGAGGCGACGCATCGTCTCTGAGCCGCGCAAACGACGTAATCGAACTGTAGGAAAGCCTGCCATGGATTCACTCCTCAAAACGCTGTAGCACGGTCTCCTAAATTGAACTGACCGCACTCAGCTTCTCCCGGGCGTAAAACCCTTCAAGGGCTTCAACAAGGCCGGGGACAGTGTGCTCTGTTGCTTCAACATCCACCCGGACACCCAGACCCCGGGCGGTTTCTGACGTTACCGGGCCAATACAGGCCACTACGCAACGGTTTATCGCTTCTGCATCCCCGTCAAACGCATCTACCAGGTTCTTCACCGTGGATGAACTGGCAAACGTGATGGTGTCCACTCCGGCTGCGAAGACTTCTTTCGCCCTAACGGCGATGTCCTCTGCAGGCACCGATCGGTAGAGGTGAACCTCGTCGACCACTGCGCCTGCTTCCTTCAAACCTTCTACCAGCAACGCCCGTCCACCCTCTGCCCGGGGTAGCAGCACTTTGTCTCCCGGCTGCAACCGCTTCCGCATTCCCTCGACGAGGGACTCAGCGACAAACTCGTCCGGGATATAGTCGGCCTTGATGCCATGCTCGCCCAGGGCCTTTGCCGTTCCCGGGCCGATAGCGCAAACCTGCACAGCACCCAACGCCCGGGCGTCCAGGTTCCGAGCAGCCAAGCGTTCAAAGAAGATGGATACCGCGTTGGCGCTGGTGAACACCGTCCAACGATAATCGGTCAATCCATCCAATGCCTTGCCCATAGCCGCACCGCTCTCCAACGGTTTAATGGCTATGGTGGGTAGCTCAATGGGCATTGCGCCACGCTGGGTCAGCATCGAGCTGAGTACCGAGGCCTGCTGTCGTGTTCGAGTGACCAAAGTGCGCTGCCCGAATAACGGGCCATTGTCGAACCATTGGAGCTTCTCTCGAAGAGCAGCTACGGGGCCAATCACCGTCACCACAGGTGCCTGAAGGCCCGCCGCTTTGACGCGTTCAACGATGTTCGTCAGATTGCCGGACACCGTCTCCTGATCGGGGCGTGTTCCCCAACGCACCAGGGCAACCGGTGTATCTGCTGGCTTACCCTCAGCAAGGACTGCATCCACCACGTTCGGCAGCGCTTCCATGCCCATCAACACGACCAGCGTGTCCACATGAGCCAATGCAGGCCAGTCCACGCCGGAGTTGGGTCGTGAAGGGTCTTCGCTTCCCGTTACAACGGCGAAGGACGCCGCCACTTTTCGATGGGTGATTGGAATCCCTGCGTACGCCAGAGCGCCGATGGCAGAGGTAATGCCCGGGACGACTTCAAAGGGAATTCCCGCGTCAACAAGCTCCAAGGCTTCCTCGCCGCCGCGTCCAAACACGAAGGGGTCTCCGCCCTTCAACCGGGTCACGAATTTACCCGCCAGGCCATGCTCCACGAGCAGTGCATTGATTTCATCCTGGGTGAACGAGTGGTTGTCACGGCCCTTGCCCACGTTGATCATCTCTGCATCTGCCCGGGCGTGCTCCAGTAACCGCACGTCTACAAGCCGATCGTAGATGACAACGTCAGCCTCTTGCAGGAGCCGAAGCCCCTTGACCGTGATGAGCCCCGGATCACCCGGGCCTGCACCTACCAAATAGACCTTTCCTGGCCCGCTCATACCGTCCCCCCGGCAAGCAGTATTTTGGCTCCCTGGTCCAGCAGTTTCTGGGCCAATTGTCGTCCAAGCGATTCTGCGTCCCCTACCGCGCCTTCTATATCCGCCCGGTAGCACTCTGTTCCATCAAGGCTGGCAACCATGCCGGATGCTCGGAGCGTATTGCCCTCTATGACAGCGTGGGCGCCCATCGGCATCTTGCAGCCTCCGCCCAGGGTCACCAGGAAGGCTCTCTCCGCCAGCACCGCTTCATGGGTGTCAGCGTGGTCCAGCAGCTCCAACAACGTAGCCAAAGCTGCATCGTCGCTCCTACCCTGGAGGGCAACCGCACCCTGCCCTACAGCAGGGGTGAACGTCATTGGATCCAAGAACTCCGTGACCTCGGCCTGTAGTCCAAGGCGTATGAGTCCGGCAGCGGCCAACACAATAGCATCGAAGCTGCCTTCATTGAGTTTGCGAAGTCGTGTCTCAACGTTGCCGCGAATCGGCGCAACCGCTATGTCTGGTCGGATGGCCTGCACCAACGCCGCTCGTCGAGGGCTGCTGGTGCCGATGACCGCTCCAGGTGCCAAGTCAGCGAGTTTCAGCCCGCCGCGGCTAACCAACACGTCTCGAGGGTCTTCCCGCTTCATCACAGTAAGAACCTCCAGACCAACTGGGGCTTCTGTGGACATGTCCTTCAGACTGTGGACAGCCAAATCCGCCCGGTGTGCGAGGAGTTCAACTTCCAGTTCCTTGGTGAACACGCCCAGGCCCAACTCTGTCAGAGAGGCTTCCTGCGATGCGTCACCGGTGGTCTTGATGATCCGGATTTCTGTGGTCAAACCCGGGTGGTGCAACTTGAGGTGAGCTACAACGCAATCCGTTTGCACCCGGGCTAGGTTGCTTCCCCTGGTAGCAATGACAACGTGTTGCAGCGGTGCATTCGCACCTTGATCAGCCATGGCCTAGTCCTGCTGGGGAAGGCTGTGGGCAGAATCGTCCGTGACATCGCCATCCAAATCCCCATCAAGACGGAATAGCCAGCGGAGGGATTGGATGTCTGCCGGTTTACCCTCTCCCTTGAGGCGGGTTACCGGATTGTGTAGCAGCTTGTTGACCAGTGACTTGCTGAGCGCTGCGATGACTTCCTGGTCATCGGCAGAGAAGTGTTGTAGACGCTTCAGTGTCCGCGACAATTCCCTCTCTCGCAGAGACTCTGACTGATGTCGTAGGTCTGCCAGTGTGGGTACGATGCGCAATGCGTCCCACCACGTCTGGAACTTGTGGACTTCATCGTCGATGATGATTGCAACCCGCTCAGCTTCCTGTTCCCTTCGCTGGCGGTTCACGTCCGCAATGGCATCCAGATCGCTGATGTCAGCAAGATGGACGGATTCCATATCCTTAATGGCCGGATCCACGTCTCTGGGGATCGCAACGTCCAGCAACAAAAGAGGGCGTCCTGCCCGGGCAGAAATAGCGCGTGAGATTGCATCTTCCGTAATCATATATTCAGGCGATCCTGTGCATGCAATGACGATGTCGCTGTTGTCCAGCGCGACTTGTAACTCGTCCATAGGTAGCACATACGCCTCGTTAAGCTCTTCAGCAAGTTCCACTGCGCGAGCGTGCGTGCGGTTCATCACTGTCAGGTGCTCAACCCCTACGTTCCTCAGGGCTACCGAAGCCAGTTTCCCTGCCTCGCCAGCACCGACGACAAGCGCCTTGGCATCCTTGATGTCTCCCAGGGTTCGTTTTGCAAGCTCTACGAACGCGTAGCTGATAGAGAGGGCGTTTTGACCGATGGCTGTCTCGCTTCGTGCACGCTTGCCCACGCGCAACGCCTGATGAAACACCCTGGTGATCGGAGTCGATGCAGTTTTGGCTGCTACCGCTGCACCGAAGGCTTCCCGAACCTGCCCCAGAACCTCTGACTCACCAAGAATCATGGAATCAAGGCTACAGGTCACGCGAAACAGGTGGTTCACTGCGTCAGTATGGAAGTACGTATAGATATAAGGAGCCAGCGATTCATAGGAGATCCGGTACTTCTCTTCCAGGAACTCAGCAATCGCTTCCTCCGCGTTCTCGGTAGCTTCCGCAATGGTGTAGAACTCCGTACGGTTACAGGTATGGAGTACTACAGCTTGGCCGGTGCGTGCAGCCAGGCGTTTGTTCGCGCCCTCAAGGTCGTTTCCTACCACCGCCAGTTGCTCCAGCACCTCTAGGGGCGCTGTGTGATGGTTCACTCCAACAACGGCTAGCTTCACGATACTCCTGCCTGTGCCCGGTCAGCCCACGTCTCCAGCAACTCGATCATCCGCTCACGAGCTTGTGTGGGTTGTCCACTCTGGTAGAGGCCCAAGACCTCTGTGTTCAACGCTGCCTGCCAACCTTCCGGGTCTACGGTCAGTGGCCGCGCTTTGAGCTCCGCCCGAACATCGGCAACCATTTCAGCCATGTCAGCAAATGCCAGGGCTTCGTTGTGTTCCAGTTCCTGTCTGAGCTTTCTTGCTAGCGCCGGACCCATGCCACCGGTGGAAATGGCCAGCGTCACAGGCCCTCTGCGTATAATCGATGGTGCAATAAAGGTGCACATATCCGTGATGTCCACCACGTTCAAAGGCGTGTTCCGTTCAGCAGCCTCTTTGGTGACCGCATTGTTCACTGCCCTGTCGTCCGTGGACGCGATGGCGATGAAAGCACCTTCAAGATCGCCCGTTTCGTACTTGCGCTGGTGCCAGGTGACCAACGGGTCTGCCGTCATGGCTTCCAGGCCTTCAGTGCAGTCAGGCGTTATCAGGGTGACAACCGCGCCTGCTTCCAAGAGCGATTGCACCTTGCGTTCAGCAATCTCGCCGCCGCCAATGACGACGCACAACTGCCCTACCATGTTCAAGAAGATCGGATAGTATTTTTGCGCACCCTGCGGCTGGCTCATCGGTTCCCTTTCCAACGTACGTTTAGTGGCTGATCCGTTTAGACGAAGTACCGTACGCGGGTCTTTTTGTACTCTCGAGTGCTGTACAGAAGCAGGTAGTCATCAACGCCCGTGGCTTCCGCCAGTTCCTTGGCGACTTCATCGCACCGCTCTTTGCTGGTGGCATGGATCATTGCGAAGTGGCTGTAAGGCCAATCCGGGAAAATTGGACGCTCATAGCAATGGCTCACCCACTTGGAGTTCGCTAGGGCCAGACCGGCCTCTGCCTTGCGGTCTTCCGGCACATTCCAAACCGTCATAGCATTGGAACGGAAACCGGCTTTGCGGTGGTGGAGCACGGCGCTGTAGCGTCGCATCACGCCCCGCCTCTCAAACCCCTGGAGGATGGAGAACATTTCTGCTACTGAGAGTCCTAATCGTTCA